>NZ_JBHXQZ010000111.1:0-24461 GCF_042717095.1 Streptomyces sp. NPDC058632
CCGCCCGCGCGGGCGGCGGGCCGGGCGGCCGGCGCGTTCGCGGATGCCTGGTAGCCGAGGACGCCCACCGTCAGGAGGGCCGCCGCGGTCAGCCCCGCCACGATCGCCGAGCTGTTGCCCGCCATCGCCGTCACCACCTCTGTGCCTCTGTGTATCTGTCCTCTGTGCCGCGCCTCTGCACCTCTTGTGCCGCTCGATGTCGCCCCGCGCCGCTCACGGTCGCCCCGGCCGTTCCGTACCACCCGGCGACGAACTTTCGGGGGCGTTGCGGATCGTCACGGATCGTCCAGGATCGTCCCGTAGTGTGCATACGTCGGTGTGACGGTAGCAGTACGTGACCGTCCGACCGGGCCGTCCGACACGGGGCGCGGGGAGCCGTAGGCTGTTTGTGTGCTCCTGCTCGCTCTGGATACCGCCACCCCTGCCGTCACCGTCGCGCTGCACGACGGCGACGACGTCATCGCCTCGTCGAGTCAGGTGGACGCCCGCCGCCACGGCGAACTGCTGCTCCCCGCGATCGACCGGGTGCTCACCGACGCCGGCCTGAAGGCGGACGCCCTCACCGGGATCGTCGTCGGCATCGGCCCCGGACCGTACACCGGGCTGCGGGTCGGCCTGATGACCGCGGACACCTTCGGGCTCGCGCTCGGTGTCCCCGTGCACGGTGTGTGCACGCTGGACGGCCTCGCGTACGCCGCGGACCTGGAGGGCCCCTTCGTCGTGGCGACCGACGCCCGCCGCAAGGAGGTCTACTGGGCCCGGTACGCCGACTCGCGCACCCGCCTCACCGACCCCGCCGTCGACCGGCCCGCCGACGTCGCCGGTCGGGTCGCGGGGCTGCCCGCGGTCGGCGCCGGCGCGCTGCTGTACCCCGACACCTTCCCCAAGGCGCACGAGCCCGAGCACGTGACCGCCGCCGCCCTCGCCCGGCTGGCCGCCGAGCGGCTGGCGGCCGGCACGGAACTGCCCGAGCCGCGGCCGCTGTACCTGCGTCGCCCCGACGCCCAGGTCCCCAAGAACTACAAGGTGGTCACCCCCAAGTGACACGAGCGACAGGGCCCGAGAAGGTCGCACTGCGCGAGATGCGCTGGTGGGACATCGAGCGGGTGTTCCAGCTGGAGCGCGAGCTGTTCCCCGAGGACGCCTGGTCACGGGGGATGTTCTGGTCCGAGCTGGCCCATGCGCGCGGTCCCGCCGCGACCCGCCGTTACGTGGTCGCCGAGGAGGACGGCCGGCTCGTCGGATACGCGGGGCTCACCTCCGCCGGCGCGGCGGCCGACGGCGACGAGGGCACGGGCGAGGCGACCGGTGTGGCCGACGTCCAGACCATCGCCGTCCGCCGGGACCAGTGGGGCACCGGCCTCGGCTCGCGGCTGCTGACGGAGCTGTTGCGGGCGGCGACCGCGTTCGAGTGCGCCGAGGTGCTGCTGGAGTGCCGGATCGACAACGTCCGGGCCCAGAAGCTGTACGAGCGCTTCGGCTTCGAGACCATCGGGGTCAGGAAGGGCTACTACCAGCCGGGGAACGTGGACGCCCTGGTGATGCGGCTGACCGGCCCGTCCGCCTCCGTCACCCCGGCGACCCCCGTGGACCCGGTGGCCCCCACGGCCGCCCCC
The DNA here is from genome assembly GCF_042717095.1 of Streptomyces sp. NPDC058632. Taxonomy (NCBI): domain Bacteria; kingdom Bacillati; phylum Actinomycetota; class Actinomycetes; order Kitasatosporales; family Streptomycetaceae; genus Streptomyces; species Streptomyces sp. NPDC058632. The sequence goes on from NZ_JBHXQZ010000111.1 coordinate 1,617, forward strand.
ATGGCCCCCGTGAACCCCGCGAACGGCGTAGAAGGAACCGAGACCCATGGCTGACGAACCCCTGGTGCTGGGGATCGAGACCTCCTGCGACGAGACCGGTGTCGGTGTCGTCCGGGGCACCACCCTGCTGGCGGACGCCGTCGCCTCCAGCGTCGACGAGCACGCCCGCTTCGGCGGTGTCGTCCCGGAGGTCGCCTCCCGCGCCCACCTGGAGGCGATGGTGCCGACGATCGGGCGCGCGCTGAAGGAGGCCGGGGTGAGCGCCCGGGACCTGGACGGCATCGCCGTCACCGCCGGTCCGGGGCTCGCCGGCGCGCTGCTGGTCGGCGTCTCGGCGGCCAAGGCGTACGCCTACGCCCTCGGCAAGCCCTTGTACGGCGTCAACCACCTCGCCTCGCACATCTGCGTCGACCAGCTGGAACACGGGCCGCTGCCCGAGCCGACGATGGCACTGCTGGTCTCCGGCGGCCACTCCTCGCTGCTGCTCTCCTCGGACATCACCTCCGACGTCCGCCCGATGGGCGCCACCATCGACGACGCGGCCGGCGAGGCCTTCGACAAGATCGCGCGCGTGCTCGACCTCGGTTTCCCCGGCGGCCCGGTCATCGACCGGTACGCGCGCGAGGGCGACCCGTCCGCGATCGCGTTCCCGCGCGGGCTGACCGGGCCGCGCGACCCGGCGTACGACTTCTCCTTCTCCGGTCTGAAGACCGCCGTGGCCCGCTGGATCGAGGCCAGGCGGGCGGCGGGGGAGGAGGTCCCGGTGCGTGACGTGGCGGCCTCCTTCCAGGAGGCGGTCGTGGACGTGCTCACCCGCAAGGCGGTACGCGCCTGCAAGGACGAGGGCGTCGACCATCTGATGATCGGCGGCGGAGTGGCCGCCAACACCCGGCTGCGGGCACTGGCCCAGGAGCGCTGCGAGGCGGCCGGCATCCGGCTGCGCGTGCCGCGTCCCAAGCTGTGCACGGACAACGGCGCGATGGTGGCCGCGCTGGGCGCGGAGATGGTCGCCCGCAACCGGGCGGTGTCCGACTGGGACCTGTCCGCGGACTCCTCCCTCCCGGTGACGGAACCCCACGTACCGGGCGAGGCCCACGCGGATCCGCGCACGCATGCGCATGCGCACTCGCACGATCACGTGCACGAGGTCGGCGGGGAGAACCTGTACTCGTGACCGTCGCGCTGATGTGGGAGGCACGGGCCGTGTCCGGCCGCGGCGAGGCACTGCTGACCTGGACCGGGGAGCAGCTGCGCGAACTGCCCCCCGATCCGCCACCCCTGCGCCGTGAAACCTTCCGCGCCCCGCAGGACCGGGTCCTGGTCATCACCTGGTGGGACGCCCCGTACGACGCCGAACTCCCCGAACTCCCCGACCCGCCCGGGGACCTGGTCACCCGCGCGGTGCACCGGTGGCGCTTCGATTCGGTGACGGCGGACTGACTCGGGTCCCTTCACCGCTCGTTCACGATCGACTGATCGAGTTCGCCGTTCCGCTGAAGGGAATTCATCATTCCTCCCCCAGCGGCTCCTAATTTGACGTGGTCACAGCAAGATCATGTCCGGGGTGCGTGGACGGGGGAGGGACCTCATGGTTCGGCGTGCGCGCGGTCGCCGGAGGACGGGCGGCTCCATCACGACGGTTGCGATCGCGGCGGCGATCGGAGCGACGGTCGGGCTGCTGCCGTTGGGAGCGCTCCCCGCCGAGGCGGTGGGTCCGGCGGCGACGAGGGCGGGGACGACGGCCTCGGCGGCGAGCGGCACCACCGGGGAACCGGTCGCCACGGCCACCGAGGAGGAAGCACTGCGGCAGGCCGGGCGTCTGGGCCGCAACGTCGAGGTGCTGTCGCTGCGCGGCGAGTCGAGCGAGGTGTACGCCACTCCCGAGGGCGATCTGGAGGCCCGCGAGTATCTGCGTCCGGTCCGGACCCGGATCGAGGGTGAGTGGAAGACCATCGACACGGGACTCGCCGCCGTGGGTGAGGGCCCGGACAAGGGCATGATCGCACCCAGGGCGGCCTCGGTCCGGCTCGCGTTCTCCGGTGGCGGCGACGGCCCGCTGGTGCGACTGGAGCGGGCCGGGCGGGCCCTCGAGCTGGAGTGGCCGGGTGACGTACCGGCACCGCGGCTGGACGACGACACCGCGGTCTACCCCGACATCCTCCCGGGCGTGGACCTGCGGCTCGCCGCACGGCCCGAGGGCTTCACCCAGCTCCTCGTCGTGAAGTCGGCGGAGGCCGCCGCGAGTGCGGAACTCGACGAGCTGCGGCTGCGGTTGGGCTCCGAAGGGCTGACCGTCCAGGAGACCGTGAACGGTGGCCTGGAAGCGGTGGACGAAGGTGCGGGCAGCGTCGTGTTCGAGGCGCCCCGGCCCGTGATGTGGGATTCCAGCACGGGGGAGGGCACCGCGACGTCCACGGAGCCCGCGTCGGTCGTACGGCCTGCCGCCTTCCCGGCCGAGGCCGCGGACGCCGAGCCCGGCGCCACCGAATCCGGCCGGCTCGCCCCCGTCGATGTGGCCGTCGGCGGGGACGAACTCGTCCTCACCCCGGACCGGGAACTGCTCACCGGCGACGAGACCGTCTACCCGGTCTACATCGATCCCCAGTGGTACACGCCACGTGCCACCGCCTGGACGATGGCCTCCAGGTACTGGGCAGGCTCCCCCCAGTGGAAGTTCAACGGCGACCCGGACGCCGGCCTCGGTTACTGCGGCTGGAACTACTGCAGCCCGTACGACGTGAAGCGGCTCTTCTACCAGTTCCCGACGACCAAGTTCGCGGGCCGCAGCATCCTTTCCGCCGAGTTCGTCGTCCGCGAGACGCACGCCGCCTCCTGCCAGGCGCGTGAGGTGCAGATCTGGCGCACCAAGGGCATCAACTCCTCCACCACCTGGAACAGCCAGAACGCCTCCGGCTTCTGGGCCGACCACCTCGAGACCCGCAGCTTCGCCCACGGCTACGACGGCTGCGCCTCGGCCGACGCCGAGTTCAACGTGAAGACGGCCGTGGCACAGGCGGCGGCGGGCAAGTGGCCGACCATCACCCTCGGGCTGCGCGCCACCAGCGAGGACGACCGCTACACCTGGAAGCGGTTCTCCGACGCCGGTCATCTGCGGGTCAAGTACAACCGCCCGCCGCCGCGGATCAGCACCTCCAAGCTCACCATGGACCCCGGTGGCGCCTGTGTGAACGGCTCCGCCCCGGTGCGGGTGCGATCGCGGGCGACCGTGCGGGCCAGCGATGTGACCGACCCCGACAAGGACCGGATCCAGGTGCAGTTCCGGGCGCTGTGGGACAGCGGTGACGGCTGGAAGCAGCGCTGGATCTCGGGCAAGAGCACCGACAAGGCGTCCGGCTCGGACTTCTCCGTCCAGCTGCCCACGACCGTCCCGCAGAACAAGACGGTCGGCTGGCAGGCCCGTGCCTGGGACGGCGGCCAGTGGTCCCCCTGGAGTTCGCAGAACGCGCACAGCTGCCACTTCGTCTACGACACCGCCCTGCCCGTCGGACCGTCCGTCACCTCCCCGCAGTACCCGCGCTCCGACGACGCCGACCCGAACGACCCCTGGTGGGACGGCGTCGGCCGGTACGGCACCTTCACCGCCGACTCCTCCTCCACGGACGTCACCAAGTACTGGCTCGGCCTCAACGGGCCGCCCACCAGCAGCCGCACGCTGACCACCTCCGGCGGCAGCGCCAGGTCGACGAAGATCATGCCGACCAGAACCGGCGTCAACTTCGTCACCGCCAAGGCCTTCGACGCCGCCGGCAACGCGTCCGAGACCCGCACCTACTACTTCCGCGTCCGCTCCGGCCAGCCCGACCGGCTGTCCTGGCAGCTCGACGAGGGCACCGGCGCGAGCCAGGTCATGGGCGAGGGCGGCAAGTGGCCCGCTTCGATCAACGGGGCCAGGATGGGCGCGGAGGGCGTCTCGGGGAACGGCGTGGAGTTCGACGGTGTGGACGACCACGCCGCCACCGATTCCCCGGTGCTCAACACCGGCAAGAGCTTCTCCGTGTCGGTGTGGGCGAAGCTGCCCGGCGACCATGCCTCCACTCCGCTGGCGGCGGTCTCGCAGTCGGGAGCCCACCTCAGCGGGTTCGAGATCTACTACTCGACTGCCCTGAGCGGCTGGGCCTTCCTGCGGCACTCCCAGGACACCGCATCGGGCGCGACCGTGACCCGGGCCCTCCAGCCCGCCTGTCCCCCGGGGGACACCGCGTGCGTGGCGTCCCGGCACGACAGATGGACCCACCTCGTCGGTGTGTTCGACAACGTCAACCGGGTGATGAAGCTGTACGTGGACGGCGACCTCGTCGCCACCGAGCCCTTCACGGGCACTCCCTGGGACGCGCGTGGCCGCACCATTCTCGGCGCCGCCTCCCACTACGGAGCCATGGACGACCACTTCAAGGGCACCCTCGACGAGCTGCAGCTCTTCGACTACCAGCTCACCGACGGACAGGTGACCCGGCTGCACAGCCGGCAGCCGGTGGACACCAACCGTCCCGCGAAGCTGGTCTTCCCGCTCGACGAGGCGGAGGGGGCCGTCGCACTGACCGGCCGCGCCCAGCAGGCCGCCGCACAGCTGAGGAACGGCGCCACGCCCGGTGCCGGTGGAGTCGACGGCGGCGCGGTCGAGTTCGACGGCGTCGACGACTACGCGGACGCCGGCCGCCCGATCATGGACACCCACCAGAGCTTCACGGTCTCCGCCTGGGTGAAGCTGCCCGAGGAGAAGGAGAAGCGGGCGATGACGGCCGTCGCCCAGGCCAGTACGGTCAACGCGGGCTTCGAGCTCTACCACTCCTCGGCGCTCGGAGGCTGGGTGTTCCTGCGGGAGCAGAGCGACAGGGCCGAGTCCACGGTGGTCCGCGCCACGCAGACCGCGTGCCCGGCGAACACCCACTGCTCGGCCGCACGGCTCGGCGAGTGGAATCACGTCGTCGGCGTCTACGACCTCGACACCGCGCAGATGCGGCTGTACGTCAACGGCACGCTGGAGGCCACCGCGGACTTCAACACGCCCTGGCTGGCCGTCGGTGAGGTCACGCTGGGCGGCGCCCACCACGGGGGCGAGCTGGTCAACCCGCTCAAGGGCGCGATCGACGACGTCCGGCTGTACGACCGGGCCGTCTCCGGCGACGAGGTGCGCCAGCTGTTCAAGCAGCACCCGGTGGTCAAGAGCCGCTGGAAGTTCGAGACGGCTTCCACGGCCACCCCGCCGGTCACTCCCGACGCCGGTCCCGCCGGTACGGGACTCGGCCTGTACAACGGCGCGGCGATCGGCTCCGGCTGGGTGGACGGGGGTCTCACCCTCGACGGTGTGAACGACTACGCCGCCACCGCGAGCGGCACGGTGCCCGTCGACACCTCCGCCAGCTTCACCCTCAGCGCCTTCGCGCAGGCCGCGGCCGCCCCGACCGGTGAGGTGGCGCTGCTCAGCGCCCCCGGAACCACCAAGGACGCCTTCTCGGTGCGGTACGTGCCCTCCGGGTCACCGGCGACCGACGGGGGCACCTGGCGCATCAGCACCAGCGGCGCGGACAGCACTGCCGCCGAATCCGCTCAGGTGGAGAACGGGCGGTTCTTCGGCCCCGAGGAGTGGACGCACCTCGCGCTGGTCTATGACGGCTTCGCCCGCGAGCTGCGGCTCTACGTCAACGGCGAGCTGGAGGAGGTCGCCTGCACGGACGCCGACGACGACGGCGTGCCCGATGTCACCGGCTGCACCGAACGGGTGTCGTACGCCGAGAACGTCGTGACCTTCAAGGCCGTCCAGTCGCTCCAGCTCGGCCGGGACCGGGGCGGGGCCTACTTCCCGGGTTCCGTCTCCGACGTCTGGACCTTCCAGGGCACCCTCGACGACCTGCAGATCGAGCACCTCGCGGTCGGGATGCCGGGGACCGGGACGACCCTCCCCGGCAACGGCTGACACGCCTCCCGCGCACCAGAACCCACCGCACCCCGACACCCCGTACGACGAAGGACGAGGATGAACGGTAGACCGCGGACGCGAGTCCGTGCCCTGCGTCGCCGCATCGCCCTGGCCTCGGCCACGGTCATGATCGGCACCCTGCTCCAGGCCGTGACCCAGCCCGTCTCGGTCGCGGCCGACCGCGGCACCGGCCGCCCCGGCCTTCCCGCGTCGGAGAAGCCGGTCGCCGTCTCGGCGGTCCCCGTGACCCCGCGTACGACGGCGAAGGGCCCGCGCACTCCGGCGAAGGCCCCCCGTGCCGCCTGGCCGAAGGCGGGCGCGGCGACCGTCGACCCACCCGAGGGCTCCTCGTCCGTCGTCCGGGCGAAAGGGCTGCCGCTGGCCGTGGGCGGCGAGCAGGCGCCCGAGAAGGTGCGGACCCGCTTGTTCGACCGTGAGGCCGCCGGGCGGGCGGGCGCGGACGGACCGCTGTTCAGCCTGGAGGCCGCCGGAGCGGCCACGTCCGGGAAGAGGACCGCCGTACGCGCGCGCCTGGACTACTCCTCCTTCGCCGAGGCATTCGGGGGCGGCTACGCCGACCGGCTGCGACTGGTCGAGCTGCCGGCCTGCGCGCTCACCACCCCGGGCAGGACGGCCTGTCGCGAGGCGACGCCCGTCGAGGCCGTCAACGACACCGAGTCGAAGACCCTCACCGCTTCGAAGGTCGCCCTGAAGGCGTCCGGCGCCACCGTTCTCGCGGCCGTCGCCGACGACGCGAGCATGGGTGGTGACTACAAGGCCACCCCGCTGGCACCGTCGGCGCAGTGGAGCACCAGCCTCAACACCGGTGACTTCTCCTGGTCGTACGCGATGAACGTGCCCGACGTGCCGGGCGGGCTGCTGCCGGGCGTGGGACTGTCGTACTCCTCCGGGTCCGTCGACGGCCGCTCCGGCAACACCAACAACCAGGGCTCCTGGGCCGGCGACGGCTTCGACCTGTGGCCCGGGTTCATCGAACGGCGCTACAAGTCCTGCGCCGACGACGGGGTGGAGCACGCCGACGGCGGCAAGCCGGCCGACCTGTGCTGGGCGTACGACAACGCGTTCATCTCCTTCAACGGCAAGGGCGGCGAGCTGGTACCGGACGGCACCGACACCTTCCGGCTGCGCGACGACGACGGCACCAAGGTCCAGCGGCTGCGCGGATCCGCCTCCGACGTGCGCTCCAACGGTGCCCGCAACGACGAGTACTGGAAGGTCACCACCCCGGACGGGGCCCAGTACCACTTCGGCTACAACCGGCTTCCCGGGTGGACGGACGGCAAGGAGGCCACCGACTCCACCTGGACCGCGCCGGTCTACGGCGACGACACCGGCGAGCCGTGCCACGCCTCGGCGTTCGCCGACTCCTGGTGCCAGCAGGGCTGGCGCTGGAACCTCGACTACGTCGTCGACCCGCACGGCAACGCCATCGCGTACTACTACGACAAGGAGTGGAACTCCTACGGCCGCAACCTGGACGAGAAGGCCAACACGCGTTACGTGCGCGGCGGTTCCCTCGACCGGATCGAGTACGGCCTGCGCTCCTCCGGCATGTACTCCGCGCAGGCCCTGGCGAAAGTCGACTTCACCAGCGGTGAGCGGTGCCTGCCGGACGCGGACACCACCTGCGCCGACATCGACGCGGACGCCTTCCACTGGTACGACACCCCCTGGGACCTGAACTGCGCGGAGAGCGCCACCTGCGACGAGGGCCGGCTCTCCCCGGTGTTCTTCACCCGCAAGCGGCTCACCTCCGTGGCCACCCATGTGCTGAAGTCCGGCACCTACGCGAACGTCGACTCCTGGAAGCTCGTCCACCGCTGGGGCATGGCCGACACCGACTACCAGCTGCTGCTCGACTCCGTGCAGCGCACCGGCCACAGCGGCACCCCGGCGATCACCCTGCCGAAGACCACCTTCGGCTACCGGCAGCTCGCCAACCGGCTGGACAGGACGGGCGACGGTTTCGCCCCGTTCATCAAGGACCGCCTGGCCACCGTCGCCGACGAGGCGGGCGGCCAGATCGACGTCGGCTACTCCGCGCCGGTCTGCGACGCGAACGCACTGCCGACCCCGCAGACCAACACCACCCGCTGCTTCCCCCAGTACATCGGCGGCAGCACCACCGACGACCCGGACCTGCACTGGTTCAACAAGTACGTCACCTCCACCGTCACCCTCACCGACCGCACCGGCGGCGCCCCGGACCAGATCACCTCCTACGACTATCTGGACGGCGCGGCCTGGCACTACGACGACGACGACGGGCTGACCAAGGAGAAGGAGAAGACCTGGTCGCAGTGGCGCGGCTACGGACACGTCCGGGTGAAGACCGGCGGGCAGGGCGGCGCGGCGGCGATGAAGTCGCAGACCGACACCTACTTCCTGCGCGGCATGGACGGCGACCGCCTCGCGCCCGGTGGCGGCACCAAGTCGGTCGGCGTCGGCCTCGGCACCGGTGAGGGCGACCCGATCACCGACCACGAGTCGGCCGCCGGGTTCGCCTACAGGACCGTGCAGTACTCCGGCCCCGGCGGCCCGGTGCTGGGCAAGACCGTGAACCGGCCGTGGCACCACGAAACCGCGAGGAAGGTCCGCTCCTGGGGCACGGTGACCGCCAACCTCACCGGCACCGCCCAGACCCGCTCCTGGACCTCGCTGGACGGCGGCGCGGGCGCGAAGTGGCGCACGACCACGACAGCCAACTCCTTCGACACCGTCGCCGGACGGATCACCCAGACCGACGACCGCGGCGACGACGCCACCACCGCCGACGACCGGTGCACCCGCACGTCCTACCCGGCGGCCGGCGCGATCCGCATCCTGCCCGCACGCGCGGAGACCGTCGCCAAGAACTGCGTCACCACGCCCGACCGCGCCAAGGACGTCATCTCCGACATGCGCACCGCCTACGACGGTCTGGCGCACAACGCGGCACCGACCAAGGGCGACGCCACGGCGACCGCGGTCCTCAGGTCGCACGACGGCACCACGGCCACCTACACGGAGAGCGGCGCCACGTACGACTCCTACGGCCGCAAGCTCACCACCACCGACCTCACCGGCACCGTCTCCGTCACCGCTGCCTCCGGAGCCCTGACCCGCACGGCGCGCACCGACGGCCGCACCACCACGACCGCCTACACCCCGACGACCGGCCACCCCGGCTCCGTCAAGGTCACGACGCCGCCCGCGACGCCCGGCAACAGCACCACCGCGCAGTCCACGACCACCTCGAACGACCCGGCGCGCGGAGTGCCGCTGACCCAGACCGACACCAACGGCAAGGTCACCAACTTCGCCTACGACGCGCTGGGCCGCTCCACCAAGGTGTGGCTCGCCGACCGGAACGTCGGCGACGTCCCGACCTACGAGTACACCTACCGGGTCACCGAGGACAGCCCGATCGCCGTCGGCACCAAAATCATCGGCAACGACAGCGCCCGGATCACCTCGTACGTCCTCTACGACGGCTTCCTGAGGCCCCGCCAGACCCAGGACCCCGGCCCCGGGGGCGGACGGCTGCTCACCGACACCTTCTACGACGAACGCGGCCTGAAGGCCAAGGAGTTCCTGTCCTACCACGACGAGTCCGCGCCCTCCACGACCCTGGTCGGGCCGCAGGACGCGCTCGACGTGGAGACCCAGAACCGCTACTCCTACGACGGCCTCGGCCGACAGACCGAGCACCGGCAGATCTTCGGCAACGGCGACGGCGGCCGGGTCCTGGGCACCACCCGCACCCTCCACGGCGGCGACCGCACCACTGTTGTCCCGCCGGCCGGCGGCACCGCCACCACCACGCTCACCGACGCCCGCGGGCAGACCACCGAGCTGCGCCAGCACCACGAGCGGGCCGCGGAGGCCTCGTACGACACCACCACGTACGCCTTCACCCCGGCCGGCGCCCTGTCCCGGGTGACCGACCCGGCGGGCAACGAGTGGGGCTACGAGTACGACCTGCTCGGCAGGATGAAGCTGTCCGAGGACCCCGACAAGGGCAGCACCCGCTACCACTACGACGACCGCGGCCAGCTCACCTCCACGGTCGACGCCCGCAACACCACCCTCGTCAACGTCTACGACGGTCTCGGCCGCAGGACCGAACTGCGCTCCGGCTCCACGACCGGACCCATGCGCGCCGAATGGACCTACGACACGATCACCGGCGCCAAGGGCCACCTGGCCGAATCCACCCGCTACGGCGACGACGGACTGGCCTACACCTCGAAGGTGGTCGCATACGACCGGCTCTACCGGCCGTTGCGCACCTCGGTCACGATCCCGGCCTCCACCGCCAACACCGGCCTGTCCGGCACGCATCTGTCGGCCACCGCGTACAAGGAATCCGGTCTGATCGCCAGCGTGGGGCTGCCCAGGGCCGGCTCCCTGGCCGCCTCGACAGTGGCCTACGCCTACGAGGACGACACACTGCGGCCCATCGCCGTGGACGGCCGTGAGGGCATCGAGGCCACCACGTCGTACAGCCTGACCGGCCTGCCGCTCCAGTACGAGCTCTCCAACGCGGGGGGCAAGAAGGCCTGGGTCACCAACGAGTACGAGCCGGGCACCCAGCGGCTGTCGTACACCCGCGTCGACCGCCAGGACGTCGCGGGCGTCGACCAGGCCTCCACCTTCCGCTACGACGAGGCCGGCAACGTCCTGTCCGTCTCGGACACCTCACGCTCCGGCACGGACAACCAGTGCTTCACCTACGACCACCTGCGGCGCCTGACGGAGGCGTGGACGCAGGCCACCACCGCCTGCGCGGACACGCCCGGCGCCACGGTGCTCGGTGGTCCGGCCCCCTACTGGACCTCCTACACCTACGACAAGACCGGCAACCGCAGCACCGAGGTCCAGCACGACACCACCGGTGACACCACGAAGAACGTCACCAGCACCTACGACTACCCGGCCCCGGGCGCGACCGCGGTCCGCCCGCACGGCCTGAAGGCGGTCACCCGCACCGGTCCCGGCGTCACCACCGGCGACTCGTACACCTACGACGCCACCGGCAACACCGACACCCGCACCCTGGGCGACGGCACCACGCAGGACCTCGACTGGGATGCCGAGGGCCGGCTCGCCAAGGTCACCGAACCGGTCGAGGGCGGCTCGCCCGAGGTCACGGAGTACGTCTACGACGCCGACGGCAACCGCCTGATCGCCCGGACGCCGACCGAGACCACCCTTTACCTCGGCGGCACCGAGATCACGGTCGCCAAGGGCAGCACCACGCCCAAGGGCACCCGGTACATCGACCTCGGCGGCGGCCACACGGCCGTCCAGGCCGACGACGGTACGGTCTCCTTCACCACCGCGGACCACCACGGCACGGCGCTGCTCGCCATCGACGCGGCCACGCAGCAGGTGAGCCGGCGCCGTTCGCTGCCCTTCGGTGACGTCAGGGGCGAGGAACCGGACGTCTGGCCCGGCACCAAGGGCTTCGTCGGCGGTACCCAGGACGCCTCCACGGGCCTGACCCACCTGGGCGCCCGCGAGTACGACCCGGCGACGGGCCGGTTCCTCTCGGTCGACCCGATCATGGACCTGACGGATCCGCAGCAGATCAACGGCTACACCTACAGCAACAACAACCCGCTCACCTTCTCCGACCCGTCGGGCCTGTACTGCGACGGGTGCAGCGTCAACAACCCGGACTCGGTCTGGGCACCGGACAAGGGCCACGGGCCGGGCTGCACGACCTCCGGCTGCTACGACAAGGACGGCGACTTCCTGTACTCGACCTCCGGTGGCGGCGGGGGAGGTGGTGGGACCACCAAGAAGTCCCAGAACTCCCCGGCGAAGACGATCAACGTCACCGAGAAGAAGGGGACGATCTGGATCGAGAACATCCGGGTCCCGGCCGCACGCGAGCTGGAGGCGATGTTCCCGCAGTACGAGGAGAAGGACCGGATCGAGGCGTGGGCGGAGCGCAAGTGCTACGCGCAGGACGCCAACACGAAGGCGTTCTGCGGCGCGGCCGAGGCGCTCGGCATCATCCACCACGAACAGACCCTCTTCGACAAGATCGTCGTGGCCCTGGTCACCCCTGACATCGACGCCTGGAAGAGCTGTCTGAGCGGCGACAGTGTCAAGGCCTGCGGCTCGGCGGCCCTGGACCTGCCGTGGGCGCGGGTGTTCAAGGGCGCGAAGATCGTCAAGGCCTGCAACAGCTTCGTCCCCGGCACCGAAGTCCTGATGGCGGACGGCACCACCAAGCCCATCGAGGACGTCGTCATCGGCGACAAGGTGCTGGCGGCGGACCCGAGGACGGGGAAGACCGAGGTCAAGACGGTCACCGCCGAGATCACCGGCGAGGGCCCGAAGAACCTGGTGACGATCACCCTCACCGTCGACGGCGTGCAGGTCGGGCTCACCGCGACGGACGGCCACCCGTTCTGGGTGCCGGGCCTCGACGAATGGATCGACGCGGACCGGCTGACCGCCGGCCAGGAACTGCGCACCGCCACCGGAAAGACCGTACGCATCACCGGCATCGCCCGTGCGCAGCGCCCGGCCACGGTCCACAACCTGACCGTCACGGACCTGCATACGTACTATGTGCTGGCGGGCGCCACTGCAGTGCTCGTGCACAATGACGGCGGATTCGACTGGGAGAAGGCGCTAGAAGAACTCAAGGACAACTGGGATCCGGGTGATCTGGACGATGACGGATACCATGCGCCGCGGGGAAACCAGGCGGAGAACAAGGAATTCAAGGATGCGCTGCGCGAGATCGAAGGAAGCATCGGTCGCCAGATAACTCCGGAAGAGCGTCGAAGCCTGCACGAAAGAATCACGGGGCAGGGATACGGCTATCACCGAATCGTGGAAGAAGGCAAGGGGCTCTTCGGTGGCTGCTGACGATCGAACGTCCGAGATTCGACGGCTCCTTCTGGGAGCGACGGTTCACTCCGTCGGCAGGGCGGCTGACATGGGCGTGGTCGAGTTCGCCGCCCGCCACGACGAGGTGATCAATGCTCATCTGCAATGCCCTTTCCGGATTGTGCAGGAAGGGAAGTTGCTGATTGGTTCACGTGACATGAGGTACGCGCAACGAGGGGCTGGAGCGGAAGCATTCGACCGGTTCGAGACCGTCTATGACTCCCGTGCTGCGACATTGAATGGAGTTCTTGAGCGGCTTCGACCGGTAGTGGGGGAGGTGGCTCTAGGTGATGCGGGAAGTGTCACCGTGGAGTGGCAACCCGGTTTTCGGCTCGAGGTCTTTCCTGACTGTTCCGGCTCCGTGGAATCCTGGAGGGTTTTCGTGCGCGGCGGTCGACACGTCGGATTCCCTGAGGGCGTCGTCTGATCCACGGTGGCCAATGGGGACAAAGCCTGCATCAACGGCTTCCAGGTAAGGCGCCGACCGTGATCGACGCCGGAGTCACATGTGACCGGAAGGCGAACGCGGCCTACGTCTCGTTCGCCGATCCGCAGGCGCCCTCGAAGGTGGCGCGCATGTATCCCTGTGATCCGGCCGAGGTCGGGGGCGTGATCAACCTCGACTTCGACAAGGACGGGTGCCTCGTCGGTATCGAGGTGCCGGCGGCCGGTTCGAAACTGCCCCCCGTACCTGCTCGACGGAGCGGAGCGGATCGACACGGAGGGTGCCTGACGTGCCGCCTGCGCCCGCCCCTGCGCGCAGGGCTCCTCCGCCTCCGTCCCGCACAACGGCCGTCGGTCCGGGCCGGGTTCGCGGAGGGAACCCCCACTCCTCCCGCAGGAGCTTGGTCAGCAGGGCGGGGCCGGCGGATACGGGCACGCCGTCCGTCTCCGTGTACGCGGCCATCACCGGGCGCGCCCCGCCCTCGCGCAGCGCCATCTCGAACGGCGGCAGGGTGACGTCGGCGAACTCCCGCACGCCCGCCCGCACGGGGGCGAGATTGCGGGCGCCGGCCGAGGAGGCGTACCCGGCGAAGTGCTTGAGCGTGGCGGCCACCCCGGCGGACTCCAGCCCGCGCACATAGGCGGTGCCGATGATGTCGATGGTGCCGACCGGGTACGGGTCCTCGCCGATCGTCTCCTCCACCCTGCCCCGGCGCGGATCGCGTACGACGTCCAGCACCGGCGCGAGGCCCTGGTGGACGCCGACCGAACGCAGGTCGTGACCGATGCGGCGGGCCATCTCCTCGACCGGCTCCGGGTGGAAGGCGGCGCCCCAGACCAGGGGCACCGGGTAGGGGGTGGCCTGCCAGGCGGTGAATCCGGCCAGGCACTCCTCGTGCGCGAGTGCCGGGATGCCGAACCTGCCCGCCCGCGCGATCAGGCGCTGGGCGCGGGCCGGCGGCTGTGTGCCGAGGTCCGGGTCGACGGGGGCCGTGCCGAAGGGGCGGGCGAGCCGGCCGGGACCGTGGGTGATCAGCTCGTCCCAGTCGCGGTCGGAGGTCATGTCGTGCTGGTACGGCGCGACTCCCTCGCCGTCCGTGTCCGCGCCCACCCACACCCCGTACAGCTGGGCGGTCCTCTCCTACAGGGGCATCCGGGCGAGCAGGTCGTCGACACGGGCGGCGGGCAGGACGGGGTCACGCCAGGACGGGGTTGGTCATGAAACTCCTGTCGGGGGACGGAGGACCCTCTCACAGAGGTTCAAAGGTGCTTTATGGCTGCCGGGTCGGCGCCGGGTCCATCGCGACCTGCGAATGTTTCGAAACATATATCGAATGTTCCGAGAATCCATGGCTTGGGGAACACTTCGTCAAGAGGGCCCGCAGGGATACGATCGCGGCCATGACTTCCTCGCAGCCCGCCGAAACCCGGACGCGAGGGCGCAGCGCGCAGACTGCGACCCTCGCCGAGATCGCCCGCGAGGCCGGTGTCTCGGCACCGACTGTTTCGAAGGTCCTCAACGGCCGTGCCGATGTCGCCCCCGCCACGCGGAGCCGGGTCGAGGAACTGCTGCGTGCCCACGGCTACCGGCGCCGGCGCGCCGAGGCCACCCGTTCGCCCCTGATCGACCTGGTCTTCCACGAACTGGAGAGCGCCTGGGCGATGGAGGTCATCCGGGGCGTGGAGAACGTGGCGAGGGACGCGGGGCTGAGCGTCGTCCTCTCCGAGAGTGCGGGCCGCCTCACCCCGGGGCGGACCTGGGCCGACCAGGTCGCCGCGCGCCGCCCGCACGGGGTGATCCTCGTCCTGTCCGGACTCGACGAGTCCGGACAGGCGCTGCTGACCAGCCGCTCCATCCCGTTCGTGGTGATGGACCCGGCCGGTGATCCCGGCACCGACGTGCCCTCCGTCGGCGCGACCAACTGGCAGGGCGGGCTCGCCGCCACCCGGCACCTGATCGAGCTCGGGCACGCCAGGATCGGGGCGATCAGCGGGCCCTCGCAGATGATGTGCAGCCGCGCCCGCATCGACGGCTACCGGGCCGCGCTGGAGACCGGCGGACTTCCGGTGGACCCCGGGCTGGTCATGACCGGCGACTTCCACCACGAGACCGGGTACCGCCAGGGCCTCGCCCTGCTGCGCCGCCCCGACCGGCCCACCGCGGTCTTCGCAGGCAACGACCTCCAGGCGCTCGGTCTCTACGAGGCCGCGCGTGAGCTGGGTCTGCGGATTCCCGAGGACCTGAGCGTGGTGGGGTTCGACGACCTGCCGGTGGCCCGCTGGGTGGGGCCGCCGCTGACGACCGTACGGCAGCCGCTGACGGAGATGGCGGAGGCGGCGGCCAGGCTGGTCCTCGACCTCGGCAAGGGCGAGGACCCCGTGGCCGCCGCGACCCGGGTGGAACTGGCGACGAGCCTGGTGGTGCGCAGCAGTACGGGGGCGCCGCCGGCCGGAGGATGACGGTGGTCGGGCTTGCGGGCGTCGGCCGGCACGGCCCGAAGGTTGTCGCCGACGTTTCCGAAAGTTTCGGTGCGCGCGGTGGGTGAGTCCGGGCTGTGAAGTCTGAGAACTTCACGAGAAAACGGTCCGGGAGGCGCTCGTTGTCATAATTCGGACTTACGTTCCTGTCCGTGATGGAACATGAGGGCCACGACGGGGGCTCCCGCGAGGGGCGAGGCGAGGGGCGCGACGAGGGCCACGGTGACGGACGCGACGGAGGCGGGAGCGAGGTGCCTTCGGACGCGCCCTCGGATACCGCCGAAGACGCGGACATACGGACGGCTCCGCCGGCGGACCCGGTGACGGCCCCGCCGGCGGACCCGGTGACGGGCCCGCCGATGGATCGGCAGCCGGTCCGTCGCCGGGTGCGGGCCCTGAAGTTCACCGGCCTCGCTCTGGCGGGCACGCTGGTGCTGGGCGCCGGGGCGGCCGGCTGGGCGTACTGGAAGCTGGGCGACAACATCAACAGCGTCGACATCAACAGCGCCCTGGGCGACGACCGTCCGCCCCGGGGGACGACGGCGGCCTCGGATCAGGGCGCTTCGGCGTCCGCCTCGGCCTCGCCCCTGCCGACGGGGTCCCTCAACATCCTGGTGCTGGGCTCGGACTCGCGCAGCGGCGGGGAGAACCGGGCGCTCGGTGGCGGCGACAGCGGCGGGGCCCGTTCCGACACGGCCATGGTCGTCCACCTCGACGCCGGCCGGACCGCCGCGACCGTGGTCAGCATCCCGCGCGACACCCTGGTCGACCGCCCGGCCTGTCCGCTGCCGGACGGCGGGTCGACGCAGCCGGTGTCCCACGCGATGTTCAACAGCGCGTACGAGGTGGGCGGGCCGGTGTGCGCGGTGAAGACGGCCGAGCTGCTCACGGACGTCCGCATGGATCATTACGTCGAGATCGACTTCACCGGCTTCGCCCGTCTGGTCGACGCGCTCGGCGGCGTCACCGTCACCACGGACGAGGACATCGACGACGACCTGAGCCGTCTGCACCTCGAAGCGGGCACCCACCACCTGGACGGCACCGAGGCCCTGGCCATGGCCCGCACCCGGTACGGCACAGCGGACGGCAGCGACCTCGGCCGCATAGGTCTCCAGCACACGCTGGTGAAGGCGCTGCTGGACCAGATCGGGAGGCAGGGTCTGCTGACCGACCTCACCGAGCTGTACGGCATCGTCGACGCGGTCACCAGCAGCCTCACGATCGACACCGGCCTGGACTCGCCGGCCGAGCTGACCCGCTTCGCCCAGAGCCTGCGGGGCCTGTCGTCGTCCGCCGTCACCACCGTGACGATGCCGGTGCTCCCGGCGCCCTGGGACTCCAACCGGGTGGTGGCACAGCAGCCGGAGGCGGAGGAGCTGTGGGCGTCGCTGCGGTGAGGCGCGGCGCGCGCCGGGGAGGGGGTCCGGGAGCCCGCGGGCGTCAGCGCACCGGGTGCCCGAGCAGCATCGTCGGGGCGCCGGCGACGCGGGTGAGGAAGACGGTGACGGACGCGGTGCCGTTCGGTTTGGGGAGGGCCTTGCGGCGGAGTTCCTCCGGTTCCACCGCCGAGCCGCGCTTCTTGACGGTCAGGGTGCCGACCTGACGCTCCCGCAGCAGTGCCTTCAGCTTCTTGACGTTGAAGGGGAGCCGGTCGGTGATCTCGTAGGCGGTGGCGTACGGGGTGGGGCGGTGCGCGTCGGCGGTGATGTACGCGATGGTCGCGTCGATCAGCCCTCCGTCGAGGTCCTGCGCGACCTCGGCGACGAGATGCGCGCGGATGACGGCCCCGTCGGGCTCGTACAGGTACCGGCCGGGCGGACGCACCGCCGGGTCGGGCAGGCCGCGGGAGAGGAGCGTGCGCGGGCCGGGCAGCAGGGTCGCGCGGATCGCCGGGGCCACCGCACCCCCTGACCCGGCGGCCGCCCGTCCGGTGCCGAACCACAGCACCGCCTCCTTCACGTCCCCGCCGTCCGAGATCCACTCGGCCTCGGCGTCATCGGGGACGGCCTCGTGCGGGATGCCCGGAGCGACCTTCAGGGCGGCGGCGCGGGCCGCCCCGCGGGCCGCCTCGACCGCCCAGGACAGCGGGGGCGAGTAGGCCTCGGGGTCGAAGATGCGGCCCCGGCCGCCGCGCCGGGCCGGGTCGACGAAGACGGCGTCGTACCCGGCCGTGTCCACCTCCGTGACATCGGCCTCCCGTACCTCGATCAGCGCGGCCAGGCCCAGCGCGTCCGCGTTCGCTCGGGCCGCCGCCGCGGTGAGCGGGTCCCGGTCCACCGCAAGCACCCGGACTCCGGCGCGGGCCAGCGCGATCGCGTCCCCGCCGATCCCACAGCACAGGTCGGCCACCGACGTCACGCCCAGCTCCTTGAGCCGCCGCGCCCGGTACGCCGCCACGCTCGCCCGGGTCGACTGCTCGACCCCGTTCGGCGTGAAGAACATCCGCCCGGCGTCCTCGGTCCCGAACTTCGCCGCCGCACGCTGCCGCAGCCGGGCCTGGCCGAGCGCCGCCGACACCAGCTCCGCCGGATGCTCACGGCG
The DNA here is from genome assembly GCF_042717095.1 of Streptomyces sp. NPDC058632. Lineage (NCBI taxonomy): Bacteria > Bacillati > Actinomycetota > Actinomycetes > Kitasatosporales > Streptomycetaceae > Streptomyces > Streptomyces sp. NPDC058632. The sequence goes on from NZ_JBHXQZ010000111.1 coordinate 19,933, forward strand.
CAGCCGGGTCGCGACGGCGAGTTCCCGGGCCGGGTCGGTGTCGCGCACCTCGTCGAGGAGGGCGCGGCCCTCGGGGGTGAGGAGCAGGGCGAGGGGTGAGGCGTCGAGGGGCTGCGAGGAGGGCCGGGCGTGGGGCGCGGTGCGGTCGTTCACCGGCTCATTGTGGGCCAGGCGCGGGTCCGGTGTCGGCCAGTCGGTGGACGGTGTGCCGCCGGCCGCGGTGTCGGGCCGGGTCCGGTGCGGGGGACTGCGATGATCCGGCTCCATGCGAGTAGTAGGACAAAACGACAAAAGGCGGTCACGGGGCGGCGTACGGGCCGGTGTCGCCGTACTCACCCTCGCCACCCTCGCCCCTCTCGTCGCGGGCTGTGGAAAGGACTCCACCGACCCGGACCCGGCTGCGGGCGGCCGGCAGCCCCTCCACGCGCCCCCGGCCCGCGCACTCGACTCCTACGCCACCAGGCTGCGCGCCGCGCACGCCGCGCGCGTGGCCGCCGTGAAGCGCTGGGGGCTCGAGCGGGTGCCCCTGACCGCCCCGCCCGCACCCCGGGAGAAGCCCCGGATCTCCACCCGTAAGGGCTTCGAGGTCGACGGCCACCGGGAACTGGACCTCCCCCCGGTCTTCACCACGGTTCCCACCGAGGAGAAGGTCGTCTTCCTCACCATCGACGACGGCGCCGAGAAGGACCCCGCGTTCCTGCGCATGATGAGCGAGCTGAAGATCCCGTACACCGCGTTCCTCAGCGACTACGTGATCAAGGAGGACTACGGCTACTTCGGGAGGATGCGGGACCGGGGCGTCGGCCTGCACAACCACACCCTGAACCACCCGTACCTGCCCGGCCTGTCCTACGCCCGCCAGAAGCGCGAGATCTGCGGCATGCAGGACGTCATCGAGAAGCGGTACGGCGAACGCCCCGTCCTCTTCCGCCCGCCGTTCGGCAATTACAACAAGGACACCCTGCGCGCGGCGAAGTCCTGCGGCATCGAGTACGCCCCGCTGTGGAACGAGGAGGTCTTCGTCGACCGCTGGGACTACCGCGAGTGGGACAGGGAGCTGCACCCCGGCGACATCGTCCTCTCCCACTTCCGGGGCCGCGACGACTGGAAGGGCACCATGCCCGACATGATCCGCCGCTTCCTGGACAAGGTCACGGCCGAGGGGTACGCGGTGGGGCGCCTGGAGGACTACCTGTGACCCGGCTGCCCCGGCTGCCCCGGTTGCCCCGGTTGCCCCGGTTGCCCCGGTTGATCCGGCGGGGGGCGGCCGCGCCGGTTCTCCTGGCGGTGCTGGCGGGGTGCGACTCGTCGGCCGGCCGGCCGGCCGTGGGCCCGACGGTTCGGGCCGAGGCGGGCAAGGGTGCCGGGGACAGCGCGGGCCGGCCGGCCGGCCGCGGTGGGCCGGGCCGCCTCCCGCCCGTCGTCGACCACGTCCCGACCCGGGACGAGGTCGTCTTCCTGACCTACGACGACGGCGCCGAACGCGACCCCCGCTTCATCGACCTCGTACGCGGCCGCCGCCTCCCCGTCAGCATGTTCCTCACGGACAGCGTGGTGGGGCCCGGTTACGGCCACTTCGCCCGGCTGCGCTCGGTCGGCGCGAGCCTGCAGAACCACACCCTCGACCACCCCGCCCTGCGCGGCCTGCCCTACGTCGGTCAGCGCGCCGAGATCTGCGGCCAGCAGCGCAAGCTCGGGGCCCGCTTCGGCATCCGCCCCCACCTGTTCCGCCCGCCCTACGGCACGTACGACACCACGACCCTCCGGGCCGCCGCCGACTGCGGCATCGCGGCGGTCGTGCTCTGGCGGGTCACCCTGGAGGGTGACGGCACCCTCGCGTACACCCGCGGCGCGCACCGCCTGACGCCCGGCGACATCATCTCCGTCCCCGCGGGCGGAACCCCGGCCCTGACCCTGGCGGATCGGACGACGCGACTGCTGCGCGAGCTGGAGGAGCGGGGGCTGAGGGTCGGGAGGCTGGAGGACTATGTCCGGCGCCCCTGAGTCCTCGGGCGGTCACTGACGAGCACCGCTCACGATCCAGCCTGTCCGGCGATTGGAGACGGGGCCGTTCGGGCCGAAGCGGGGGTCCGGGGGGCGGCGGTCACCAGGGGACGATCACTCGAACACAGGTCCGCTTTCCGGGTCGGCGTGCACGGGAATCCCGGCGACGCCACGCGGTGAATTGGCACTCCGCTTGACCGAGTGCTAATCGCAGTCATAGTCTCAGGTCTGGCACTCCCCACTGGAGAGTGCCAACACAGCGACGGGCAGGTCCGGCACCCGCGACGACGGATCGACCTGGTCGCCACCTCAGACAGTTAACCCCGTGAGATCTCCGAAGGGGGAGGTCGGATCGTGACGACCGCCAGCTCCAAGGTTGCCATCAAGCCGCTCGAGGACCGCATTGTGGTCCAGCCGCTCGACGCCGAACAGACCACGGCTTCGGGCCTGGTCATTCCGGACACGGCCAAGGAGAAGCCCCAGGAGGGCGTTGTCCTGGCCACCGGCCCCGGCCGCATCGAGGACGGCAAGCGCGTCGAACTCGACGTGAACGTCGGCGACGTCGTGCTCTACAGCAAGTACGGCGGCACCGAGGTGAAGTACAACGGCGAGGAGTACCTCGTCCTCTCGGCCCGCGACGTTCTCGCGATCATCGAGAAGTAAGTCACCTCGTAGCAGATTTGCTCCGAACTGCGCCCCTGGTCCCGACACGCTTACTGAGCCGGGCGCCCGGGGCGCAGTGTTTTCTCACCCCAGATTTCCGAGAGGGCTCCCGCTGCCATGGCGAAGATCCTGAAGTTCGACGAGGACGCCCGTCGCGCCCTTGAGCGCGGCGTCAACAAGCTTGCCGACACGGTGAAGGTGACGATCGGCCCCAAGGGCCGCAACGTCGTCATCGACAAGAAGTTCGGCGCCCCCACCATCACCAACGACGGTGTCACGATCGCCCGCGAGGTCGAGGTCGACGACCCGTTCGAGAACCTCGGTGCCCAGCTGGTCAAGGAGGTGGCGACCAAGACCAACGACATCGCGGGTGACGGTACGACCACCGCGACCGTGCTGGCCCAGGCACTGGTCCGCGAGGGCCTGCGCAACGTCGCCGCCGGCGCCTCCCCGGCCGCCCTCAAGAAGGGCATCGACGCCGCCGTCGCCGCGGTCTCCGAGGACCTGCTCGCCTCGGCCCGCCCGATCGACGAGAAGTCCGACATCGCCGCCGTCGCCGGGCTGTCCGCCCAGGACCAGCAGGTCGGCGAGCTCATCGCCGAGGCGATGGACAAGGTCGGCAAGGACGGTGTCATCACCGTCGAGGAGTCCAACACCTTCGGTCTGGAGCTGGACTTCACCGAGGGCATGGCCTTCGACAAGGGCTACCTGTCGCCGTACTTCGTGACGGACCAGGAGCGCATGGAAGCCGTCCTGGACGACCCGTACATCCTCATCACGCAGGGCAAGATCGGCTCCATCGCCGAGCTGCTGCCGCTGCTGGAGAAGGTCATCCAGGCCAACTCCTCCAAGCCGCTGCTGATCATCGCCGAGGACGTCGAGGGCGAGGCCCTGTCGACCCTGGTCGTCAACAAGATCCGCGGCACGTTCAACGCCGTCGCGGTCAAGGCCCCCGGTTTCGGTGACCGCCGCAAGGCGATGCTGCAGGACATGGCCGTCCTCACCGGCGCCACGGTCGTCTCCGAGGAGGTCGGCCTCAAGCTCGACCAGGTCGGCCTGGACGTGCTGGGCTCCGCCCGCCGCGTCACCGTCACCAAGGACGACACCACGATCGTCGACGGCGGCGGCAAGAAGGAGGACGTGACCGGTCGCATCGGCCAGATCAAGGCCGAGATCGAGTCCACGGACTCCGACTGGGACCGCGAGAAGCTCCAGGAGCGCCTCGCGAAGCTGGCCGGCGGCGTGTGCGTCATCAAGGTCGGCGCCGCCACCGAGGTGGAGCTGAAGGAGAAGAAGCACCGTCTGGAGGACGCCATCTCCGCGACCCGCGCCGCGGTCGAGGAGGGCATCGTCTCCGGTGGTGGCTCCGCGCTCGTCCACGCCGTCAAGGTCCTCGAGGGCAACCTCGGCAAGACCGGCGACGAGGCCACCGGTGTCGCGGTCGTCCGCCGCGCCGCCGTCGAGCCGCTGCGCTGGATCGCCGAGAACGCCGGCCTCGAGGGCTACGTCATCACCTCCAAGGTCGCCGAGCTCGAGAAGGGCAACGGCTTCAACGCCGCCACCGGCGAGTACGGCGACCTGGTCAAGGCCGGCGTCATCGACCCGGTCAAGGTCACCCGCTCCGCCCTGGAGAACGCCGCCTCCATCGCCTCCCTCCTCCTGACGACCGAGACCCTGGTCGTCGAGAAGAAGGAAGAGGAGGAGCCGGCCGCCGGTGGTCACAGCCACGGCCACTCCCACTGAGCACCGCGCGTAACGGACGTCGGTAACCGACGCCGGTAGCAGACACGGAGGCCCGGCCCCCCAGCCCCGCGGTGGCCGGCCGACCGGGAGCGCCCCGGGTAGCCGTAGACGGCCCAGGC
>NZ_JBHXQZ010000112.1:0-24456 GCF_042717095.1 Streptomyces sp. NPDC058632
ACCACCCGCACCGGCATGCACCAGCACCGACTCCCCCGCCCGCAGACCCGCCAGATCACGGAAGGCGTACAGGGCGGTCAGGAACACCAACGGCATCGACGCCGCCCGCTCGTCCGCCCACCCGTCGGGGACGTGGACCAGGAACCGCTCGTCGATCAGCACATCGGTGCCCAGACCGCCCGGCACCATGCCCATCACCCGGTCGCCGGGGGCGAGGACGGTGACCTCGGGGCCGGTGGCGGTGACGACACCGACCGCCTCCGCGCCGAGGAGTCCGGCCTCGCCGGGATACATGCCGAGCGCGTTCATCACGTCGCGGAAGTTCAGTCCGGCCGCCCGCACCTCGAGGCGCACCTGCCGGCCCTCCGGCGCCTGAAGCACCTCCGGGCAGGGGACAAGGGTGAGAGCATCGAGGGTGCCGCGGTCGTCGCTGTCGAGCCGCCAGGGCAGTCCGGCGACCGGGAGCAGGCTCTCGCCGCTGGTCAGCCGGGCCAGCCGGGCGACGCGTACGGTGTCGTCGCGGACGACGAACTGGGTGTCGCCCCCGGCGAGCAGGCCCGGCAGCCGTCCGACGACCGTGTCGGCGCGGGCGTCAAAAGAGGCGTCGGAACCCAGGTCGAGGAGGGCGAAGCGGCCCGGGTTCTCGGCCTCGGCGCTGCGGACCAGGCCCCAGGCGGCGGCCGCGGCGAGGTCACGTACCGGCTCGCCGGTGTCGGCGGCGACGGCGCCGCGCGTGACGAACACCAGCCGGGACGGTCCGGACGGGTTCAGCTCCAGCCACTGGCGCACCAGGTCGAGGGTGCGGGCGGTGAGGGTGTGGACGGCGGCGGGCAGTTCGCCGCTTCCGCCGTCCAGCGGCGCGAGGACGAGTTCGGGCAGCGGGGAGGCGGCCAGGCAGTCGGCGAGGGTGTCGACGGCGGTGCCCGGCAGTCCCGTGCCGGTCCCGAGGACGGCGCAGTGGACGTCCGTGTCGGTGCCGGCGTCGGTGGCGGGGGTCCACTGGAGCCGGAGCAGGCCGTCCTGTTCACTGCTGCGCAGCGCCGGGGCCTGGATGGCGGAGGGGACGCGCAGGATCAGCGACTCGGCGGAGAGGACGGGCGCGCCCTCGACGTCGACCGCGGCGATGGAGACGGAGTCCTCGCCGGTGCGGGCGACCCGGACGCGGACGACGGAGGCGCCGCCCGCGTGCAGGGACACCCCGGACCAGGAGAACGGCAGCAGCTTCTTGCCGTCGCCGAGGCCCACGAAGCCGACGGACTGCACGGCCGCGTCCAGCAGCGCCGGGTGCATGCCGTAGTACTCGGCGTCGTCGACCTGGCTCGGCAGGGCGACCTCAACGAACGCCTCGTCGCCGCGCCGCCAGACGGCGCGCAGCCCCTGGAAGACGGGTCCGTACTCGGTGCGCTCGTAGAAGCCCTCCAGGTCGGCAGCGACGGCGCCCCGCGGGGGCCAGACGCTCGCGTCGAAGCCGGTGACGCGCTCGCCGGCGGTGAGGACGCCGTTGGCGTGCTCGGTCCAGCGCTGCTCCGGGTCGTCCATGGTCTGCGAGTACACGGTGACCTTGCGGGCGCCGGTCTCGTCCGGGGCGCCGACCCACACCTGCACGACGGCGGCGGAGTTCTCGCTGAGGATGAGGGGCTTGGCGAGGGTGAGTTCGTCGACGCGGTCGCAGCCGACCTGGTCGCCGGCGCGGACGGCCAGTTCGAGGAAGCCGGTGGCGGGGAAGGCCACCATGCCGCCCACCGTGTGGTCCATCAGCCAGGGGTGGGTCTGTGCGGAGAGCCGCCCGGTGAAGAGGACCCCGTCGAGACCGGCCAGGGAGACCGCGGCGCCGAGCAGCGGGTGCTCGGCGGAGACCAGGCCGGCGGCCGTCACGTCGCCGGCGGCGGCCATCAGGACGGGCCAGTACCGTTCGTGCTGCCACGGGTAGGTGGGCAGGTCGACGCGGCGCGCACCGGTCCCGTCGAAGCAGCGCGCCCAGTCGACGCGGACGCCGGTGACGTGGAGCCGGGCCAGTGCGGTGAGCAGGGCCCGTTCCTCGGCGCGGTCCTTGCGCAGCGCCGCCGCGGAGACCGTGTCGGCGGCGCCGTCCAGCACCCGCGCGGCCATACCGGTCAGGACCCCGTCCGGCCCCAGCTCCAGGAAGGCGTTCGCGCCGGCGTCGGCCAGGGCGCGCACGCCGTCGGCGAAGCGCACCGTCTCCCGTACGTGGCGCACCCAGTAGTCCGGCGAGCACAGCAGGTCCGGGTCCGCGATCCCGCCGGTCACGTTGGAGACCACGGGAATCACCGGCTCGGCGTACGTCAGACCCTCCGCGACACGGCGGAACTCCGCCAGCATCGGCTCCATCAACGGCGAGTGGAAGGCGTGACTCACCGACAGACGCTGCGTCTTGCGGCCCTGGGTCGCGAACTCGTTGGCGAGCGCGAGGACTTCGGACTCGGCACCGGCGACGACCACGGCGTCCGGGCCGTTGACCGCGGCCACCGACACGCCGCCGGTCAGCTTGGGGGTGATCTCCTCCTCGGTGGCCTGTACGGCCATCATGGCGCCGCCGGCCGGGAGGCCCTGCATCAGCCGGGCGCGGGCGGCGACCAGCGTGCAGGCGTCGTCCAGGGACAGGACGCCCGCCACGTGCGCGGCGGCGATCTCGCCGACCGAGTGGCCTCCCACGAACTCCGGTGTCACGCCCCACGATTCGACGAGCCGGAAGAGCGCCACCTCGACGGCGAACAGCGCGGGCTGCGTATAGCCGGTGGTGTCGAGGAGTTCCGCCTCGGGGGTGCGGCGTTCGGCGAAGACGATGTCCCGCAGCGGGCGGTCCGGTTCGCCGTCGAGCCGGTGCAGTACGGCGTCGAGGGCTTCGGCGAACACCGGGAAGCGGGCATACAGTTCGCGTCCCATGCCGGGCCGCTGGGAGCCCTGGCCGGAGAACAGTACGGCCAGGGACCGCTCGGTGGCCCGGCCGCGGGCGACCTCGGCGGGGACGCCGTCGGCGCCGGTGAGCAGCATCGCCCGGTGTTCGAACACGGAGCGGCCCGACGCGAGGGAGTGGCCGATGTCGAGCGCGGTGGCGTCGGTCGGTGCCGTGATCTGGGTCAGCCGGTCCCGCAGGGCGTCCTCGGTCTTGGCGGAGACCGGCCACGGCACGACCGCCGGGGTGAGGGACGGCGCGGCGGGCTCTTCGGGGGCGGGGGCGGGCTCGGCCTGTTCCAGGAGGACGTGTGCGTTGGTGCCGCTGATGCCGAAGGACGACACGCCGGCCCGGCGGGGACGGCCGGTCTCCGGCCAGGGGGTGCGCTCGCCCAGGAGCCGGACGGCGCCCGCGTTCCAGTCGACGTGCCGCGACGGCCGGTCCGCGTGCAGGGTGGGCGGCAGGACACCGTGGCGCATCGCCATGACCATCTTGATGACGCCCGCGACACCGGCGGCGGCCTGCGCGTGCCCGATGTTCGACTTGACGGAACCGAGCAGCAGGGGCCGCTCGGGGTCGCGGCCCTGGCCGTAGGTGGCGAGGAGGGCCTGCGCCTCGATGGGGTCGCCGAGGGGGGTGCCGGTGCCGTGCGCCTCCACGGCGTCGATGTCGGCGGTGGTCAGGCCGGCGGTGTGCAGGGCGCGCTGGATGACGCGCTGCTGGGAGGGGCCGTTGGGCGCGGTGAAGCCGTTGGAGGCGCCGTCCTGGTTGACGGCGGAACCGCGCAGCACGGCGAGGACGGGGTGCCCGTTGCGGCGGGCGTCGGAGAGGCGTTCCAGCAGGAGCATGCCGACTCCCTCGGACCAGCCGGTGCCGTCGGCGTCGTCGGCGAACGCCTTGCAGCGGCCGTCGCCGGCCAGGCCGCCCTGACGGCTGAACTCCATCAGGGAGCCGGGCGCGGACATGACGTTGACGCCGCCGGCGAGGGCGAGGGTGCACTCCCCCGCGCGCAGGGCGTGGGCGGCGGCGTGCAGGGCGACCAGGGAGGAGGAGCAGGCGGTGTCGACGGTGACCGCCGGGCCCTCCAGGCCGAGGGTGTAGGACAGCCGGCCGGAGGTGGCGCTGGCGGCGATGCCGGTGCCGATGTCGCCGGTGGCGTCGGCCAGCGAACGGACCAGGAGGTAGGCGTAGTCCTGTCCGTTGGTGCCGACGAAGACGCCGGTGGCGCTGGAGCGCAGGCTCTGCGGATCGATGCCGGCCCGTTCCAGGGCCTCCCAGGACGTCTCCAGCAGCAGGCGCTGCTGTGGGTCCATGGAGACGGCCTCGCGGGGTGAGATCCCGAAGAAGGAGGCGTCGAAGTCGGCGACGCCGTCGAGGAATCCGCCCTGCTGGCTGACGGAGTGGCCGCGCGCGTCGACCCCGGCGTCACGCAGGGCGTCGAGGTCCCAGCCACGGTCGGTGGGAAAGCCCGAGATGGCGTCGGTGCCGGTTTCGACGAGCCGCCACAGGTCCTCGGGGGAGGTGACCCCTCCGGGGTAGCGGCAGCTCATCGCGACGACGGCGATGGGTTCCGCGGCGGCTGCCGCGAGTTCCCGGTTCTGCCGCCGCAGTCGCTCGGTCTCCTTGAGCGAGGCCCGGAGAGCTTCGACAACTTTTTCGCTGGGCGTGGTCATGGTCGCTCCGTCAGTCCCGCTGGTCGTCGAGGTTGCCGTTGAGTGCCGCCTGCACCAGGTCGTCGACCTCCATGGCGTCGATGGACGCGTCGGACACGTCCTCGGTGCCGGTGCCCTCCGCCTGCGCTCCGGCCGCTGCCGGGGTCCGCCCGGCGAGCTTCAGGAGCGGTTCCAGGACGCCGAGCTCGCGCAGCTGGGCGAGGGAGACCGAGGCGAGGACGGCGCGCAGCGCGTCCTCGTCGGTGGTCTCGTCGCCCGGCGTGTCGCCGGGCAGCAGCTCGCCGAGGACGTGCTCGGCGAGGGCGGCGGGGGTGGGGTGGTCGAAGACGAGGGTGGCGGACAGGGTGAGTCCGGTGGCGGCGCCCAGCTGGTTGCGCAGCTCGACGGCGCCGAGGGAGTCGAAGCCGAGGTCGCGGAAGGCCCGGTCGGGGCCGACCGGATCGGTTCCGGTGTGGCCGAGGACGTCGGCGGCGCGTTCCCGTACCAGGGTGAGCACGGTCTGCAGGCGCCGGTTGCCGGGCAGCCGGGCCAGCCGGTCGCGCAGTTCGGGCACGGCCCGCCCGGTGTCGCGTCCGGCGGTGTTCGCGGCGGCGGTGAGAGCGGCGTACGCGGGCATCTCCACGAGGAGGCTGCTGGGGCGCACGGTGGTGAAGGCCCGCACGAACCGCTCCGGGTCGACGTCGGCGACGACCGCGACGGGGTCGCTGTCGGTGACGGTCCGGCGCAGTGCCAGGACCGCCAGGTCCGGGTCGAGCGGCCGGATGCCGGTGCGCCGGGCGAGGGCGGCGGCGCGGTCGTCACCGGCCATGCCGTCACCGCCCCAGGCGCCGTAGGCGACGGAGGTGGCGGGCAGGCCGTCGGCCCGGCGGCGTTCGGCGAGGGCGTCGAGGACCGCGTTGGCCGCCGCGTAGTTGCCCTGGCCGGGGTTGCCGACCGCGGCGGACGCGGAGGAGAACAGGGCGAAGACGTCCAGGTCGTGGTCCCGGGTCAGCTCGTCCAGGAGGAGCGCGCCGGTGACCTTCGCGTGGAAGACCGCCTCGAACCGCTCGGGGGTCAGGCTGTCGAGCACACCGTCGTCGAGGACGCCCGCGGTGTGGACGACGCCGGTGAGGGGCGCGTGGCCGGGGATGTCCGCGAGGACGGCGGCCAGGGCGTCCCGGTCGGCGGTGTCGCAGGCGGTGAGGGTGACCTCGGCGCCGAGTTCGGCGAGTTCGGCGCGGAGCTTGCCGGCGCCGGGCGCGTCGGGGCCGCTGCGGCTGAGGAGGACCAGGTGGCGGGCTCCGGCGCCGGCGAGGCGGCGGGCGACGTGTGCGCCGAGGGCGCCGGTGCCGCCGGTGATCAGGACGGTGCCGGTGGGCTGCCAGTCGCGGGGGGTGCCGGGCCGGACGGCGGCGAGCCGGCGGCCGAAGACGGCGGCTGGCCGGACGGCGAGCTGGTCCTCGCCCTCGGGGTCGGCGAGGACGGCCGCCAGTCGCTCCGCGGACCGCTCGTCGAGGGTTTCGGGCAGGTCGACGGTGCCGCCCCAGCGGTGCGGGTACTCCAGGGCCGCCACCCGGCCCAGGCCGTGCACGGCGGCCTGGAGCGGTGCGGGCACGGTCTCGGCGGGCGAGACGGCGACGGCGCCGCGGGTGAGGCACCACAGCGGGGCGTCGACGCGGGCGTCTCCGAGCGCCTGGAGCAGCGCGGCGGTGAGGGTGGCGCCGCGGGGGGTGCCGGGAGCCTGCGGGTCGTGTCCCTCGGCGAGGGCGAGCAGCGACACCACCGCGGTGAACGGGACGTCGGCCGTGTGCTGTTCCCGCAGCCGGGCGGCGAGGTCCGTGCGGTCCGTGCCACCGGACACGTCCAGTCGGACGGTGCCGGGGCCCAGCAGGCACAGGACCTCGGCGGTCCACGGATCGTCGGCGTGTCCGGCGGGCACCACGGCGAGCCAGGTGCCGGCCGGGGTGCCGGCGGTGGCGCGGTTCAGGGGCCGCCAGGCGATGCGCTGGCGCCAGCCGTCCACGGTGGCCAGGTCGCCGCGCTTGCGGCGCCAGTCCTGCAGGGCGGGCAGGACACGGGAGAGGGATTCCCCGTCGACGCCCAGGTCACCGGCGAGGGTGTCGAAGTCCTCGCCCTGGACGGCGGACCAGAACGCGGCGTCCCCGTCGTCGGCGGCCGGTGCGGTGTTCGTGGTGGCGGGGGCGGCGTCGGGCCAGAACCGGCGGCGCCCGAAGGCGTACGTCGGCAGGTCGACGCGGTGGGCTCCGGTGCCGTCGAGCAGCGCGGCCCAGTCGAGGGGCTGGCCGGCGGCGTGCAGCCGGGCCACCGCGCCGATCAGGGACCGCCCCTCGTCGCGTCCGGTGCGCAGCGCCGGTACGGCGGCCGGGGCCTGGCGGTTGTCGTCGGCGAGGGAGTCGAAGGTGTCCTGGGCCAGGGAGCACAGCACGCCGTCGGGTCCGAGCTCCAGGTAGCGGGTGGCGCCGCGGGCGGCGAGGGTGCGTACGCCGTCGCCGAACCGGACTGCCCCGCGGACGTGTTCGACCCAGTACCCGGGGTCGCACACCTGCTCCGGTGCGGCCGCCTCCCCGGTGAGGTTCGACACCAGGGGCAGCTTCGGCGCGGTGTACGACACGCTCCGGGTGATCCGTCCGAAGTCCTGAAGCATGGCGTCCATGTGCAGGGAGTGAAACGCATGGCTCACCCGCAAACGCCTAGTCTTCCTGCCGAGTGCGGTGAACTCGTCGGCGAGGGCGGTGACGGCGTCCTCGTCGCCGGAGACCACGACCGCCTCGGGGCCGTTGACGGCGGCGAGGGAGATCCGGTCGCCGAGCCGGGCGGTCACCTCTTCCTCGCCCGCCCGTACGGCGATCATGGCGCCGCCGGCCGGAAGGGCCTGCATCAGGCGGGCCCGGGCGGCGACGACCGTGCAGGCGTCCTCCAGGGTGAACACCCCGGCGACGTGGGCGGCGGCGATCTCGCCGACGGAGTGCCCGGCCAGCAGGTCCGGGCGGACGCCCCAGGACTCGACGAGCCGGTACAGGGCGACGCCGAGGGCGAACAGCGCGGGCTGGGTGTAGCCGGTGGTGTCCAGCAAGGCGGCCTCGGGCGTGCCCTCCTCGGCGAACATCACCTCGCGCAGCGGCCGGTCCAGCTCCGGGTCGAGGCAGGCCGCCACGGCGTCCAGGGCCTCGGCGAACACCGGGTACCGCGCGTACAGTTCGCGACCGGTGCCGGCCCGCTGGGAGCCCTGGCCGGGGAAGAGGAACGCGGTCCTGCCCCCGGGGGCGGCGCGGCCCCGCAGGACGTTCGGGACGGTCCGGTCCTCGGCGAGCGCCGTGAGCGCGTCGAGCAGTTCGGTCCGGTCTGCGGCGACCAGGACGGCGCGGTGCTCGAATGCCGAGCGGGTCGTTCCGAGGGACAGGGCCAGGTCGGCGACGGACGCGGCGGTGTGCGGGGCCGCCGGGTCCGTGTCGGCGGTGAGCCGGGCGCGCAGACGGTCGGCCTGGTCGGCCAGGGCGTCCCGGGTGACGGCGGACAGGGCCACGGGCAGCGGTCCGGTGGTTCCCCGGGTCTCCCGGACGGGCGGGACGTGCGCGGTGTCGTCGGCATCGGTGCCGGTGTCGGCCGTGGGCTGTTCCAGGACGACGTGGGCGTTGGTGCCACTGGCACCGAAGGAGGACACACCCGCGCGGCGCGGACGCCCGGTCTCGGGCCAGGCGGTTTCCTCGGTCAGCAGCCGTACGGCGTCCGGGTCCCAGGCGACGTGCGAGGACGGCCGGTCGACGTGCAGGGTCTTCGGCAGGGTGCCGTGGCGCATCGCCAGGACCATCTTGATGACGCCGGCGACACCGGAGGCGGCCTGCGCGTGCCCGATGTTCGACTTGACGGAACCGAGCAGCAGGGGCCGTTCGGGGTCGCGGTCCTGGCCGTAGGTGGCGAGCAGGGCCTGCGCCTCGATGGGGTCGCCGAGCGCGGTACCGGTGCCGTGCGCCTCCACGGCGTCGACGTCGCGGGCCGTGAGGCCCGCAGCGGCCAGGGCCTTGCGGATGACCCGCTGCTGGGAGGGGCCGTTGGGCGCGGTGAGGCCGTTGGAGGCGCCGTCCTGGTTGACGGCGGAACCGCGCAGTACGGCGAGGACCTGGTGGCCGTTGCGTCGGGCGTCGGAGAGCCGCTCGACGACGAGCATGCCCACGCCCTCGGCCCAGGCGGTACCGTCGGCGGAGTCGGCGAAGGCCTTGCAGCGGCCGTCCGGGGACAGGGCGCCCATCTCGCCGAACTCGACGAAGCCGACCGGGGTCGACATCACGGTGACGCCTCCGGCGAGGGCGATGGAGCACTCGCCGTTGCGCAGGGCCTGCGTCGCGAGGTGCAGTGCGACCAGCGACGACGAGCAGGCCGTGTCGATGCTGACCGAGGGTCCCTCCAGGCCGAGGGTGTAGGACAGCCGGCCGGAGAGCAGGCTCGCCGACTGGGCGGTCTCGACGTGCCCGATCTGGCCGATGGCGGGGCGGTAGTCGCCGCTGCCGCCGCCGACGAAGACGCCGGTGTCACCGCCGCGCAGTCCGGCCGGGTCGATGCCGGCCCGTTCCAGGGCCTCCCATGCGGCCTCCAGCACGATGCGCTGCTGCGGGTCGATGACCAGGGCCTCGCGTGGGGAGATGCCGAAGAAGTCGGGGTCGAAGTCGGCGACGTCGTACAGGAATCCGCCGTTGCGGGTGACGCTGCGGCCCCGGCCGTCGCGGTCACCGTCGAGGAGCCGGTCCAGGTCCCAGCCGCGATCGGTGGGGAAGCCGCCGATGGCGTCGGTGCCTGAAGCGGTCAGCTGCCACAGGTCCTCGGGCGAACGCACGCCGCCGGGGTAGCGGCAGCTCATGCCGACGATGACGATCGGGTCGTCGGCCGTGGCCGTGTTCGTCCCGTGCCCGGCCGGGGTCGCCGGACCGGTGTCCTCGCCGAGGAGGCCGGTCAGCAGGTGCGTGGCGAGCGCGGCCGGCGTCGGGTAGTCGAAGACGAGGGTCGCGGGCAGGGTGAGCCCGGTGGCAGCGGCGAGCTGGTTGCGCAGGTCGACGGCGGTCAGCGAATCGAAGCCGAGGTCCTTGAAGGCCTGTTCGGCGGGTACGGCGTCGGCGCCGGAGTGGCCGAGGACCGAGGCGACCTCGGTACGGACGAGGTCCAGCGCGTACGGGAGCCGGTCCCGCTCGTCGAGCCGGCGCAGCCGGGTGCGGAGCGTGGCGGTGGTGCCCGCGTCCGCGCGGTCGCCGCCGGCCGCCTCGAGTGCGCGCCGCGCCTCGGGCAGCTCGGTGAACAGGCGGCCCGGCCGAGTGCGGGTGAAGGCGGGGGCGAAGCGGTCCCACACCACGTCGGCGACCGTCACCGAGGCCGGTGCCGACGGGTCGGCGGCGGCCTCGCCGACGACCGCGCCGAGCACGGTCAGGGCCCGGTGCGGATCCATGGCGGGCAGGCCGTTGGCGCGCAGGTGGGCAGCGAGTCCGTCGGGCCCGGCGCCGGCCCAGGCACCCCAGGAGACGGCCACCGCGTTGCCGCCGCGCGCCCTGCGTTCCTGGACGACGGCGTCCAGGTAGGCGCCCGCGGCGGCGCCCGCCCCCTGACCGCTGACGCCCCAGACCCCGGAGATGGAGCCGAACACGACGAAAGCGTCCAGGCCCCGGCCCCCGGTGGCCGTGCCCAGCGTGTCGAGGTCCCGGCGCACGGTGGTCAGGAGGGCGTCCGCGCCGGGCGCTTCGGCGCCGTCGGCGGGGACGCCGTCGTCACCGGTGTGGATCACGGCGGTGAGCGGACGGCCGTCGGGCAGGGCGTCCACCGCTGCGGTGAGGACGGAGGCGTCGGCCGGGTCGTGCACGACCACGGTCAATTCGGCTCCCCTCTCCGCGAGCTCGGCGCGCAGCGCGCCGAGCGCGTCGGTGTCGGGTTCGCTGCGACCGGCCAGCAGCACCCCGGTGGCGCCGTTCCCGGCCAGCCAGCGGGAGACATGACCGGCGAAGCCCTCAGGGCCGCCGGTGACCAGCACGGTGCCGCTGGGCCGCCACTGGGCGTCCGGCCGCTGTGCCGACGCCCGGACCAGACGCCGGGCGAAGGCACCGGAGGCGCGCAGCGCGACCTGGTCCTCGGCATCCGGGCCGGTCGCGGACAGGACGGCACGCAGGCGCTCGGCGGTGCGTGCGTCTGTCACGTGGTCGACGTCGACGAGGCCGCCCCACCGGTCGGGGTGTTCCAGTGCGGTGACCCGGCCGAGGCCCCACACCGCCGCCTGCACGGGGTCCGCCCCGGCGTCGGAGCGGCCCACGGAGACCGCGCCCCGGGTGACCGCCCACAGGCGGCCGGTGATTCCGGCTTCGTCCAGGGTGTCCAGCAGGGCGTCCGGCCACGCGGCGCCGGACGGCGGGTCACCGGGGTCACCGCTGTCCGCCACGCCGGCGAACGCGGCGGCGAACAGGGAGACCACACCGGTGCACTCCCTGCCGCCGGCGGCCTCGGTCAGGCGTCCGGCGAGACCGGTGTCGTCCGGAGCGCAGACCACGCGCACCACGTCGGTGCCCAGGGCACCGGCGACGGCCTCGGCCCACGGGTCGCCGTCCAGCCCGGCGGGGATCAGGACGAGCCAGGGACCTTCGAAGGCCGACGATCCGGTGACGGTGGCGGTCAGCGGACGCCAGCTCACCCGGTAGCGCCAGCCGTCCACCAGCGACCGCTCGGTGAGCGCACGGCGCCACGAGGACAGCGCGGGCAGCACGTCCGACAGGACCGTGTCGTCCAGGTCGAGCGTGGCGGACAGGGCCTCCAGGTCCTCCCGTTCCACGGCTGCCCAGAAGGCGGCGTCCACCGGGTCCTGCCCGGTGGACGCGCCGGGCGCGGCGGCCGGCTCGGGCCAGTAGTGCTCGCGCCGGAAGGCGTACGTGGGCAACTCGGTACGACGGGCGCCGGTCCCGTGGAACCAGACGTCCCAGTCGATGTCCACGCCGGCGACGTGGAGCCGGGCCAGCGCGGTGAGCAGCGCGGTCTCCTCGGCACGGTCCCTGCGCAGCGCCGGCACGGACACGACGCCTTCGGTCCCGTCCAGCGCCCGCGCGGCCATACCGGTCAGGACGCCGTCCGGGCCCAGCTCCAGGAACGCGTTCACACCCGCGTCGGCCAGCGCGCGCACACCGTCGGCGAAGCGCACGGTGCCGCGCACGTGGCGCACCCAGTAGTCGGCGGAGCACAGCAGGTCCGGGTCGGCGACCTCCCCGGTCACGTTGGAGATCACGGGAATCACCGGCTCGGCGTACGTCAGCCCCTCCGCGACACGGCGGAACTCCGCCAGCATCGGCTCCATCAACGGCGAGTGGAAGGCGTGGCTCACCGACAGACGCTGCGTCTTACGGCCCTTCGCCGCGAACTCCTCCGCCAGGGCGACCGCTTCGGCCTCGACGCCGGACACGACGACGGACTCGGGACCGTTGACCGCCGCCAGGGCGATCCCGTCCGTGAGGCGCGGGGTGATCTCCTCCTCGGTGGCCTGCACGGCCACCATCGCGCCACCGGCCGGGAGGTCCTGCATCAACCGGGCACGCGCGGCGACCAGCGTGCAGGCGTCGTCCAGGGACAGGACACCGGCGACGTGCGCGGCGGTGATCTCACCCACGGAGTGACCGGCCACGAACTCCGGTCGCACTCCCCACGACTCGACGAGCCGGTACAGCGCGACCTCGACCGCGAACAGCGCGGGCTGCGCGTACCCGGTCGTATCCAGCAGGGCCGCCTCCGGCGTGCCCTCCCCCGCGAACAGCACCTCACGCAGCGGACGCTCCAACTCCGCGTCCAGCCGAGCCAGTACACCATCCAACGTCTCGGCGAACACCGGGAACCGGGCATACAGCTCACGCCCCGTCCCCGCCCGCTGCGAACCCTGACCCGAGAACAGCACCGCAAGCGAACGCTCCGCCGCGCGACCGCGCGCCACCTCGACCGGCTGTTCGCCCTCCACGCCCGCGCCCGCGAGCAGCACCGCCCGGTGCTCGAACGCGGTACGGCCGACGGCCAGGGTGTAGGCAGTGTCGAGGGCCGTCGTCTCCGGGTGGGCGGCCGTGAACGAGGTGAGCCGCCCGGTCTGGTCCGTGAGGGCCTCGGAGGTGCGGGCGGACACGAGCCAGGGCACTTCGGCGGGCGCCACGGGTGCCGTGTCGCCGGTGTCGCCGCTCCTGCCCGGCCCGGTCTCGGCCGGGGCCTGTTCCAGGAGGACGTGGGCGTTGGTGCCGCTGACGCCGAAGGCGGAGACACCGGCGCGGCGGGGCCGGCCGGTCTCCGGCCAGGCGCGGCGTTCGCGGAGCAGGGCGACCGTGCCGTCGGACCAGTCGACGTGGGTCGACGGGGTGTCGACGTGCAGTGTCCTGGGCAGTTCGCCGTGGCGCAGGGCGAGCACGGTCTTGATGACGCCGGCGGCGCCTGCGGCGGCCTGGGTGTGGCCCAGGTTCGACTTGACCGTGCCGAGCAGCAGCGGGTGCTCCGGGTCGCGCTCGGTGCCGTAGGCGGCGATGAGGGCGTGGGCCTCGATCGGGTCGCCGAGGGTGGTGCCGGTGCCGTGCGCCTCCACCATGTCCACGTCGGCCGGGGTGAGGCGGGCGTCGGCGAGGGCGGCGCGGATGACGCGCTGCTGGGCGCGGCCGTTGGGTGCGGTCAGGCCGTTGGAGGCACCGTCCTGGTTGACGGCCGCGCCGCGGACCACGGCGAGCACGGGGTGCCCGTTGCGGCGGGCGTCGGAGAGGCGTTCCAGGACGAGGACGCCGGCGCCCTCGGACCAGGCGGTGCCGTCGGCGGAGTCGGCGAAGGCCTTGCAGCGGCCGTCCCCGGCGAGACCGCCCTGGGCGGTGAACTCGACGAAGGCGTCGGGGCTGGACATCACCGAGACGCCGCCGGCGAGGACCAGGGAGCACTCGCCGGTGCGCAGCGCCGCGGCGGCCATGTGCAGGGCGACGAGCGCCGAGGAGCAGGCGGTGTCGACGGTGACGGCGGGGCCCTCCAGGCCGAGGGTGTAGGACAGCCGGCCGGACATGACGCTGGCGGTGGTGCCGGTGGCGGCGTGGCCCTGCACGTCGGTGGTGCCGCGGCGGAGCATGGTGGCGTAGTCCTGGCCGTTGGTGCCGACGAAGACGCCGGTGGCGCTGGAGCGCAGGCCCGCCGGGTCGATGCCGGCGCGCTCCAGGGCCTCCCAGGAGGTCTCGAGGAGCAGCCTCTGCTGGGGGTCCATGGCGAGGGCCTCGCGCGGAGAGATGCCGAAGAAGCCGGCGTCGAAGAGTCCGGCGCCGTCGAGGAAACCGCCCTCCAGGGTGGCCGAGCCGCCGCGGGCGAGGGCGTCGAGGTCCCAGCCGCGGTCGGTGGGGAAGCCGGTGACCGCGTCCCGGCCGTCGTACAGCAGGTCCCACAGGTCGTCGGGTGAGTCGACGCCGCCGGGGAAGCGGCAGCCCATGCCGACGATGACGACGGGGTCGTCGTCCGCCGGGCGGCCGGTGGTGTCCGCGGCGGCGCGGCCGTCGGCCGGCTCGGGCAGGGTGCCCAGCAGTTCGGTGAGGAGGTGGGCGGCCAGGTCGCGGGTGGTGGGGTGGTCGTAGACGAGGGTGGCGGGCAGCTTCAGGCCGGTGGTGGCGTTGAGGGTGTTGCGCAGTTCGACGGTGGTCAGCGAGTCGAAGCCGAGGTCGGTGAAGGCCTGGTCGGGTTCGACGGCGGCCGGGTCGGGGTGGCCGAGGACGCCGGCGACCTGGGCGCGCACGAAGTCCAGTGCGTACCGTTCGCGGGCGGGTCCGGTGAGGGCGGCGATCTGCCGGCCGAGTACCGGTCCGGTGGTGCCCGCGGTCGCGGAGGCGGCGGTGGTGCGCAGTTCGGGCAGGTCGCGGACGAGGGGGCGGTTGACGGGGAAGACCGTCGCGTACCTCTCCCAGTCGATGTCGGCGACGGTGAGCGCGGTGTCGCCGTGGGCGACGGCGGTGTCGAGGGCGGTGAGCGCGTCCTCGGTGCTCATCGGGGTGAAGCCGCCGCGGCGGACCCGCTCCTCCACTCCGGTGCCGTCGCCGGCCATACCGGTGCCGGCCCAGGGGCCCCAGGCGACGGAGGTGGCCGGCAGGCCGAGGGCGCGGCGGTGTTCGGCGAGGGCGTCCAGGTAGGCGTTGGCGGCGGCGTAGTTGCCCTGGCCGACGGCGCCGAGGCTGCCGGCGGTGGAGGAGAACAGCACGAAGTCGGTGAGGTCCGTGTCGCGGGTCAGTTCGTGCAGGTGGGCGGCGGAGTGGGCCTTGGCCCGCAGGACGGTGTCGAACTGTTCGGGCGTGAGCGTGTCGAGGACGCCGTCGTCGAGCACGCCGGCGGTGTGGATCACCGCGGTGAGCGGGTGTTCGGCGGGTACGGCCGCGAGGACGGCGGCGAGGGCGTCCCGGTCGGCGGTGTCGCAGGCGGTGATCGTCACCTCGGCGCCGAGGCCGCGCAGTTCGGCCGCGAGGCCGGCGGCGCCGGGGGCCTCGGTGCCGCGTCGGCTGACCAGCAGCAGGTGCGGGGTGCCGCGTTCGGCGAGGCGACGGGCGACGTGTGCGCCGAGCGCGCCGGTGCCGCCGGTGATCAGGGCCGTGCCCTGGGGGACGAACCGCCGGGGGGCGGGCCCGTCGGGCGCGGGGTGGCGGGTGAGGCGGCGGACGTAGGTGGCGGAGGCGCGGACGGCGAGGTCGGTTTCGTCGCCGGGTCCGGCCAGGAGATGGGCCAGGCGTCGTACGGCCCGGGTGTCCAGGTCTTCGGGCAGGTCGACGAGGCCGAAGCGGCGTTCGGGGTGTTCCAGGGAGGCGACCCGGCCGAGGCCCCGTACGGTGGCCTGCCCGGGGTGGGCGAGGTGGTCGGCGCGGCCGGTGGAGACGGCCCGGCGGGTGAGGAGCCACAGCGGGGCGTGGATCCCCGCGTCCCCGAGGGCCTGCACGGCGGTGGCCGTGGGCAGCAGGACGCTGAGACCCGCGGGGGCACCGGCGTCGGAGTCGTCGGTGGTGAGGGCCAGCAGGGACAGCACGCCGGTGAAGCCGCCGTCCGGACACGGGAGTTCCCGCAGGATGCCGGCGAGTGCCGTCCTGTCCCGGCCGTCGGTGGTCACCCGTACGGCGTGCAGGCCGAGGTGGTCCGGCAGTTCGGTCGCATCGGTGTCGGGGCCGGTGGCCGGGAGCAGGACGAGCCAGGTGCCGGTGGGGCGCGCGGTGGGGGCGCCGTCCAGCGGCTTCCACACGGCGCGGTGGCGGCGGGCGTCGGCGGCAGCCCGTTCGGTGCGGCGGCGCCGCCACCCGGACAGGGCGGGGACGAGGGCGGCGAGGGTGTCGTCGTCGAGGCCGAGGTCGGCGCCGAGGGCGGGCAGGTCGGCGCGCTCGACGGCGGACCAGAACGCGGCGTCCGCGCCGTCGGCCGGGCCGGGCGTGGTGTGCGTGGTGGGCCCGTGGGTGGTGTCGGGCCAGTAGCGGCTGTGCTGGAAGGCGTAGGTGGGCAGGTCGACGCGGCGGGCGCCGGTGCCGTGCAGGACGCCGGACCAGCTCACACGGGTGCCGTGGACGTGGACGCGGGCCAGGGCTGCGGTGAGGGCGGAGACCTCGTCGCGGTCGCGGCGCAGCACGGGCACCGCGGTCGTCCCGGTGCGGGCCGGCCTGTCCGGGGCCTCGGCGGAGTCGAGGGTGTCGAGGGTCTCGCGGGCGGCGGCGGACAGGGTCCCGTCGGGGCCGAGTTCCAGGAAGGAGGTGTGGCCCTGCCGGGCGAGGGTGCGCACCGCGTCGGCGAAGCGGACGGTGGCACGGACCTGCTGGACCCAGTGGTCGGGGGTGCGCAGGGCGTCGGTGGAGGCGGGCTCGCCGGTGACGGTGGACACCAGCGGGATGGACGGCAGGTGGTAGGTGAGGCCGCGGGCGACGCGGGCGAAGTCGTCGAGCATGGCGTCCATGCGCGGCGAGTGGAAGGCGTGGCTGACCCGCAGGGCTCGGGTCCTGCGGCCGTCATCGGCGAGCCGGGCGGCGATCCGGGTGACGGCGTCCTCGTCGCCGGACAGGACCACGGAGCGGGGGCCGTTGACGGCGGCCAGGGAGACCTGGTCCTCCAGGCCGTCCAGCAACGGCAGCACCTCGTCCTCGGTGGCCTGCACGGCGACCATGGCGCCGCCGGCCGGCAGGGCGGCCATCAGGCGGCCCCGGGCGGCGACGAGGGTGCAGGCGTCGTCCAGGGAGAGGACGCCCGCGACGTGGGCGGCGGCGAGTTCACCGATGGAGTGGCCCGCGACGCTGTCCGGGACGGTGCCCCAGGACTCGACGAGCCGGTACAGCGCCACTTCGAGGGCGAACAGGGCGGGCTGGGTGTGGGCGGTGTCGTGCAGGAGGGCGGCACTGTCGGTGCCCTCGTCGGCGAACAGCACGTCCCTGAGCGGGTGTTCGAGATGCTGGTCGAAGCGGGCGAGGACGGCGTCCAGGGCGTCCGCGAAGACCGGGTACCGACCGTACAGTTCGCGGCCCATGGCGGCGCGCTGGCTGCCCTGGCCGGTGAACAGGAAGGCGAGGCGGCCCCGGGAGGGGGCACCGGTCACGAGCGCGCCGTCGGGTGTGCCGTCGCGCAGGGCGGTCAGGGCGCGCAGGACTCCGTCGCGGTCACCGGCGAGGACGGCGGCCCGGTGCTCCAGGGAGCCGCGGGTGGTGGCCAGGGAGTGGGCCACGTCGAGCAGCGGCAGCTCCGGGTGGGCCTCGGTGTGGTCGAGGAGGCGGGCGGCCTGGGCGCGCAGGGCGGGGGCGGTGCGGGCGGACAGGACCAGGGGCACGCCGGCCGGCAGGACGCCGGGGCCCCCGGAGGGCGCGGGCTGCGGCTCGTCGGTGGTTCCGGGGGTGCCGGGGGTCTCGGAGGCCTCTTCGACGACGGTGTGGACGTTGGTGCCGCTGAGGCCGAAGGAGGAGACGGCGGCGCGGCGGGGCCGGCCGGTCTCGGGCCAGGGCACGGTGTCGGTGGCCAGGTCGATGGCACCGGAGTCCCAGTCGACGTGGCTGGACGGGGTGTCCACGTGCAGGGTGCGCGGGACGGTGCCGTGGCGCATCGCCATGACCATCTTCATGACGCCGGCGATGCCCGAGGCCATCTGCGTGTGGCCGATGTTGGACTTCACCGAGCCGAGCAGCAGCGGCCGTTCGGCGGGCCGGCCCTGGCCGTAGGTGGCCAGCAGCGCCTGTGCCTCGATGGGGTCGCCGAGCGCGGTGCCGGTGCCGTGTCCCTCGACCACGTCGACGTCGGCCGGGGTGAGGCCCGCGTTGGTGAGGGCCTGGCGGATCACCCGGGCCTGGGAGGGGCCGTTGGGCGCGGTCAGGCCGTTGGAGGCGCCGTCCTGGTTGACGGCGGAGCCGCGGATCACGGCGAGCACGGGGTGCCCGTTGCGGCGGGCGTCGGAGAGCCGTTCGACCAGGACGAGGCCGACGCCCTCGGCCAGGCTCATGCCGTCGGCGCCCTCGGCGTACGCCTTGCAGCGGCCGTCGGGGGCCATGGCGCGCTGGCGGCTGAAGCCCGTGAAGGCGCTGGGGGTGGCCATGACGCTGACACCGCCGGCGAGGGCGAGGGTGCTCTCGCCGTTGCGCAGCGACTGGCAGGCCAGGTGCAGCGCGACCAGCGAGGAGGAGCAGGCGGTGTCCAGGGTGACGGCGGGGCCCTCCAGGCCGAAGGTGTAGGCGAGGCGGCCGGACATCACGCTGGAGATGGTGCCGGTGATGAGGTGGCCCTCGGCACCTTCGGAGGCGGCGCCGCCCGCGGTGTAGTCCTGGTAGCTGGCGCCGATGAAGGTGCCTGTGAGGCTGCCGCGGAGGGTGGCGGGGTCGATGCCGGCGCGTTCCAGGACCTCCCAGCCGGTCTCCAGCAGGAGCCGCTGCTGCGGGTCCATGGCGAGGGCCTCGCGCGGGGAGATCCCGAAGAAGGCGGCGTCGAAGTCGGCGACGTCGTGGAGGAATCCGCCCTGGGTGGAGTAGGTGGTGCCGGGGCGGTCGGGGTCGGGGTCGTAGAGGGATTCGGCGTCCCAGCCGCGGTCGGCGGGGAAGCCGGTGATGGCGTCGCCGCCGGCCGCGACGAGGTCCCACAGGGCCTCGGGAGAGGTGACGCCGCCGGGGTAGCGGCAGCTCATGGCGACGACGGCGATGGGCTCGTCGTCGACGGCGGCGGTGGCGCGCACCGGTCCGTTGTCCTCGGTGCCGGGGCCGCCGACGAGGCCGCGCAGGTGGGCGACGAGGGTGAGCGGGTCCGGGTAGTCGAACACGAGGGTGCTGGGGAGGGTGAGGCCGGTGACGGCGGCGAGCCGGTTGCGCAGGTCGACGGCGGTGAGCGAGTCGAAGCCGACGTCGCGGAAGGCGCGGCGCTCGGACAGTACGTCCGGGGAGGCGTGGCCGAGGACGGTGGCGGCCTCGGAGCGGACCAGGTCGAGCAGGAGGCGGTCCTGTTCGCCGGCGGGCAGTGTGCGCAGCCGGCCGGCGAACTCGCCGCCGTCGGCGGTGCGGGCGGCCGCCTCCTCGGTCAGCCGCCGTACGCCGGGGACGTCCTCGAACAGGTCGGTGGGCCGTGAGGAGGTGAACACCGGGTGGTAGCGGTCCCAGTCGACGTCGGCGACGGCGAGGACGCCCTCGTCCGCGTCGAGGGCCTGCCGCAGCCCGGCAAGGGCCAGTTTCGGGTCCATGAAGACCAGTCCGCTGCGGCGGATCTGGCCCGGGTCGACGCGGCCGAGCTTCATGTCGTCGGCCCAGATGCCCCACGAGACGGAGGTGGCGCGGGCGCCGCGGGCGCGGCGGTGCTCGGCGAGCGCGTTGAGGTGGGCGTTGGCGGCGACGTAGGCGGCGTGCCGGCCGCTGCCCCACAGGCCGGCGGTGGAGGAGTACAGGACGAAGGCGTCGAGCCGGTCGTCGTCGAGGAGTTCGTCGAGGTGGGCGGCGCCCGCGGTCTTGGCGTGCACGACCTTGGCGAAGGCGTCGAGACTGGTCTCGTCGATCGACTGGAGTTCGATGACGGCGGCGGTGTGGAAGACGCTGCGGACGGTGCGGCCCTCGGCTGCGAGCCGGTCCAGGAGCGCGGCGACGGCGTCGCGGTCGGTGACGTCGCAGGCGGCGACGGTGGCGGTGCAGCCGCGTTCGGCGAGTTCGGCGACGAGTTCGGCCGCTCCGGGTGCGCTGTCGCCGCGTCGGCTGGTGAGCACCAGGTCGCGGGCGCCCTGGTCGGCGAGCCAGCGGGCCAGGTGGGGGCCGAGGGTGCCGGTGCCGCCGGTGACCAGGACGGTGCCGCGCGGGGTCCAGCCGGTGCCGCCGGCCGGGGCGGGTGCCGGGGCGACGCGGCGGGCCAGTACGCCGGAGGCGCGGACGGCGAGCTGGTCCTCGCCGGTGGTGCCGGTGAGGACGGCGGCGAGCCGTTGTGCCGCGCGGTGGTCGAGGGTCTCGGGCAGGTCGACCGTGCCGCCCCAGCGCTGCGGGTGTTCCAGGGCGGCGGTCCAGCCGAGGCCGTGCACCATGGCCTGCGCGGGCCGGGTGAGCCGGTCGGCGCGGCCGGTGGAGACGGCGCCCCGGGTCAGCGCCCACAGGGGCGCGTCGATTCCGGCGTCGCCCAGGGCCTGCACCAGGGTGACGCTGAGCGCGAGCCCGGCGGGCAGGACGGGGTGGAGGGTGCCGGTTTCCTCGGCGGCGGCCAGCAGCGACACCACGCCGGTGACTTCGGGCAGGTCGCGCAGACGGGCGGCGAGGTGCCCGCGGTCGGTGTCGGCGGCGTCGAGGTGCAGCGGCACCGTCTCGGCACCGTGCGCGGTGAGCGCCTCCCGTACGGCGGTGGCGTGTGCCGGGTCGGCGCCGTCGGCGGTGACCAGCAGCCAGGTGCCGGTGAGGGCGGTGTCGGGCAGGGCACCGAGCGGCTTCCAGGTGGCGCGGTAGCGCCAGGAGCCGACGGTGGATCGGTCGCGGCGCTGCCGCCGCCAGGTGGACAGGGCGGGCAGCACGGGGGCGAGGGAGTCGCGGTGCAGGTGGAGCCGGGAGGCGAGGGAGTCGACGTCCTCCTGCTCGACCTCGGTCCAGAACTCGGCGTCGGCGGGGTCGCCGTCGCCCGCGGTCCGCGGGGGCGCGGTCTCGGTCCACAGGTGTTCGCGCTGGAAGGCGTAGGTGGGCAGGGGTGTCCTGCGGGCGCCGGTCGTGGCGTAGACGGCGGTCCAGTCGGCGCGGCCGCCGCGGACCCATTGTTCGGCGAGGGAGGTCAGGAAGCGGCCGGTGCCGCCCTGTTCGCGGCGGAGGGTGCCGGTGACGGCGACCGGGTCACCGGTGTCCTCGGCGGTGGCCTGCACCGCCATGGTGAGCACGGGATGCGGGCTGATCTCGACGAACACCGTGTGTCCGGCGCCGAGGAGGGCGCGTACGGCGTCCTCGAAGCGGACGGTCTGCCGCAGGTTGCGGTACCAGTAGGCGGCGTCGGTGCCGGTGGTGTCGAGGGTCTCGCCGGTGACGGTGGAGAGGAACGGCACTCGTGCCCGGCGGGGCGTCACGGGGGCGAGGAGGTCGAGGAGGTCGTCGCGGATGCGCTCGACCTGCGGGGAGTGGGAGGCGTAGTCCACGGCGACGCGGCGGGCGCGTACGTCGTGGGAAGTGAACTCGGCGTGCAGCGCGTCGAGCGCGTCGGGTGTGCCGGCGAGGACCACGGAGCGGGGTCCGTTGACGGCGGCGACGGACACGGCGCCGCCGTGGGCGGCCAGGTACTCCTCGGCCTCGGCGGCGGGCAGCTGTACGGACATCATGCCGCCGGCGCCGGCCAGGACGCGGCCGATGGCCCTGCTGCGCAGGGCGACGACGCGGGCGCCGTCCTCCAGGGACAGGGCGCCGGAGACGACGGCGGCGGCGATCTCGCCCTGGGAGTGGCCGACGACGGCGTCCGGGGTGACGCCGTGGGCGCGCCACAGCTCGGCCAGGGACACCATCACGGCCCAGGTGGCGGGCTGGACGACGTCGACGCGGTCGAAGCCGGGCGCGCCGTCGGCGCCGCGGATGACGTCGACCAGGGACCAGTCGGTGAACGGTGCGAGCGCGGCGGCGCACTCGTGCAGCCGTTCAGCGAACACCGGTGAGGTCTCGAGGAGTTCGGCGCCCATGCCGGCCCACTGGGAGCCCTGTCCGGGGAAGACGAAGACGGTGCGGCCGTCGGTGTCGGCGGTGCCGTGGACGACCTGGGCGGTGGATTCGCCCTCGCCGAACGCGGTCAGAGCGGCGGCGAGTTCACCGGTGCCGGTGCCGAGGGCGACGGCGCGGTGCTCCAGCACGGAGCGGGCGGTGATCAGGGTGTGGCCGACGTCGGCCGGGTGCGGTTCGGCGGCGGTGACGTGCGCGGCGAGGTTGCGGGCCTGGCCGCGCAGCGCGGCGGGGGCGGCGGCGGACAGGATCCAGGGCAGGGCGCCGCCGGCCGGGAGCGTGGGCTCTGTGGCCTCGGCGGGCTCCGGGGCGGCGGGTGCCTGTTCCAGGACGGCGTGGGCGTTGGTGCCGCTGATGCCGAACGAGGAGACGGCGCAGCGCAGCGGGGCGTCGTCCTTGTGCCAGCCGGTGGTCTCGGTGACGAGGCGTACGCCGCCGGCCCAGTCGACGTGGGTGGACGGCCGGTCGGCGTGCAGGGTGCGCGGCAGGGTGCCGTGGCGCATCGCCATGACCATCTTGATGATGCCGGCGACGCCGGCGGCCGACTGGGTGTGACCGATGTTGGACTTCACCGAGCCGAGCAGCAGCGGCCGTTCGGGGTCGCGGTCCCGGCCGTAGGTGGCGAGCAGGGCCTGCGCCTCGATGGGGTCGCCGAGCGCGGTACCGGTGCCGTGCGCCTCGACCGCGTCGATGTCGTCGGCGGTGAGCCCGGCGGCGTTCAGGGCCTGGCGGATGACGCGGACCTGGGAGGGGCCGTTGGGCGCGGTCAGGCCGTTGGAGGCGCCGTCCTGGTTGATGGCGGAGCCGCGGACGACGGCGAGGACCTCGTGGCCGTTGCGCCGGGCGTCGGAGAGCCGCTCCAGGACGAGGACGCCGATGCCCTCGGCGAGGGTCATGCCGTCGGCGTCGTCGGAGAACGCCTTGCAGCGTCCGTCGCGGGCCAGCGCCCGCTGTCGGCTGAACGCGATGAACGACATCGGGTTGGTCATGACGGTGGCGCCGCCCGCGAGGGCGAGGCTGCTCTCGCCGTTGCGCAGCGACTGGCAGGCCAGGTGCAGCGCGACCAGCGAGGAGGAGCAGGCGGTGTCGACGGTGACCGCCGGGCCCTCCAGCCCGAAGGTGTAGGCGAGGCGGCCGGACAGGACGCTGGGGCTGGAGCCGGTGACGGCGTGTCCGGCGGAGCCGTCGTCCATGGAGACGCCGTAGTCCTGGTAGGTGGACCCGATGAAGGTGCCGGTGGGCGTGGAGTGCACCGTGTCGGGGTCGATCCCGGCGTGCTCGAAGGCCTCCCAGGTCGTTTCCAGCAGCAGCCGCTGCTGCGGGTCCATGGAGACGGCCTCGCGGGGCGAGATGCCGAAGAAGCCGGGGTCGAACTCGCCCGCGTCGTGCAGGAAGCCGCCGAGGGTGGAGTAGGTGGTGCCGGGCCTGTCGGGGTCCGGGTCGTAGAGGGCGTCGGCGTCCCAGCCGCGGTTGACGGGGAAGTCGGAGATGGTGTCGGTGCCGTCGGCGACGAGCCGCCAGAACGCGTCGGCGGAGCGGGCGCCGCCGGGGAAGCGGCAGCTCATGCCGATGATGGCGATGGGCTCGTCGGTGGTGCCCGGACCGGCGGTGGCGACGGATGCGCTGTCGCCGGTGCCGAGGAGTTCGTCCTGGAGGTGGCGGGCGAGGGCGGCCGGGTTGGGATGGTCGAAGACCAGGGTGGTGGGCAGGGCGAGCCCGGTGAGCGCGGCGAGGCGCTTGCGCAGTTCCACGGCGGTCAGCGAGTCGAATCCCGCGTCGCGGAAGGCGCGCTTGGCGGGGACGCCGTCGGCGGAGGTGTGGCCGAGGACGACGGCGGCCTCGGAGCGCACCAGGTCCAGGAGCAGCCGCTCCTGTTCGTCGCCGGTCAGTCCGCGCAGCCGGCCGGCCAGTTCGGAGACGGTGGCGGTGGTGTCCGCCGGGGCGGCGAGGGCGGCTCGCACGGTGTCGATCTCGTCGAACAGGCGGCTGGCGCGTACGGCGGTGAAGACCGGGTGGTACTGGCCCCAGTCGACGTCGGCGACGGTGACCGCGGTGTCCTTCTGGACGACGGCGCGGCGCAGTTCCGTCATGGCGGTGGCGGGGGGCAGCAGGCGCAGTCCGCTGCGTTCGAGGGTGTCGGAGACGGAGTGGTGCGCGTGCGCCATGCCGATCTCGGCCCACGGGCCCCAGGCGACGGCGGTGGCGGTCAGACCCCGGGCGCGCCGGTGTTCGGCGAGCGCGTCGAGGTAGGCGTTGGCGGCGGCGTAGGCGCTCTGGCCGGCGCTGCCCCACACTCCCGCGACGGACGAGTACAGCAGGAAGAAGTCGAGGTCGTGGCCGTCGAGCAGGGCGTCGAGGTGGGCGGCGCCCAGGGTCTTGGCGGCCATGGCGGCGGCTGTCTCGGTGAGCGGGGTGCCGGACAGGGTGGACGCCTGGCCGACGCCGGCGGCGTGCACCACACCGGTGAGCGGAGTGTCCTCGGGGATGTCGGCGAGGACGGCGGCGAGGGCGTCGCGGTCGGCGCTGTCGCAGGCGGCGAGGGTGACGCGGGCGCCCAGTTCTTCCAGTTCGGCGGCGAGTTCGGCGGCGCCCGGCGCGTCGGGGCCGCGTCGGCCGGTGAGGATCAGGTGGGTGGCGCCTGCGCGGGCCAGCCAGCGGGCGGTCTCGGCGCCGCGACCGCCGGTGCCGCCGGGGGGCAGGACGAGACGCGTATAAACAACTCACAGAC
>NZ_JBHXQZ010000113.1:0-24273 GCF_042717095.1 Streptomyces sp. NPDC058632
GGGCAGGACGGGTGCCCGGCCGCCGCGTGCATCCGGGCAGGACGGGTGTCCGGCCGCCGCGTGCATCCGGCCGGCGTGTGCGCCCGGCGACGGAAACCTGAACTTCCTTCGTCAGAAGCATTGACGAAACTCCGGGCCGCTCCTAGTTTCATCGCGTCGTACTTCGTACGTCATATATGAGACGCGATACGCGAGATTCCGAGAGGCGCGCATGACCTCTGTGCCCATGCCGATCCCCTCCCGCACGCAGTACGTGCTGGAAGAGATCAAACGACGCATCCTCACCGGCCGGCTCACGCCGGGCCAGGCTCTGGTCGAGACCGAACTCGCCGCGCAGTTCGGGGTGTCGAAGACCCCGGTGCGGGAGGCGCTCAAGACCCTCGCCGGCACCGGACTGGTCGTGATGAGCCAGTACAAGGGCGTCACGGTGCGCATGGTCGACGCGGACATGGCACGCGAGGTCTACGACGTGCGGCTCCTCCTCGAACCGGAGGCGCTGCGGCGCGCCGTCCGCCGAGGTGCCTCCCTGGACGCCGCCCGCGACGCGCTGGCGCGGGCCGACGAGGCCACCGACACCGCCGAACGCTCCCTGACCAACCGCGAGTTCCACCGCGCCCTGTACCTGCCGTGCGGCAACCCGCTGCTCAGCCGGATGCTCGACGAGGTCCGCGACCAGGCCGCACTCGTCTCGGCCGTGGCCTGGGCCGCGGACCCCTCCTGGGAGCGGGAGGCGAGCGAGCACCGCGAGATCCTGCGGCTCGCCCTGGCCGGCGACGCGGCCGGCGCGGCGCGCGCCCTGCACGCGCACATCGCCTCCTTCGTGCGACGGGCCTTCCCCGGCGCGGAACTCGGAGTCGAGGAAGGCCTGGGGATCCGGGGAGCCCAGGACATTCTCGAAACCACGGACAACCCCGAAGCCACGGCCGCCCCGGCAGCCCAGAAAGAGGACGGTCAGGCATGACGACGACGTTCGAGACCCAGCGGGCGGCCCTGGCCGACGTGGTGGCGATCCCGGTGACCCCGTTCGCCGAGGACGGCTCCGTCGACCCGGCCGGATACCGGGCCCTGCTGCGCCGCCTCCTCGACGCCGGCATCACCACCCTGACGCCCAACGGCAACACCGGCGAGTTCTACGCCCTCACCCCCGAGGAGCGGCGCACGGTCACCGAGCTGACCCTCGAGGAGACCGGCGACGGTTCGTCCGTCCTGGTAGGCGTGGGACACGACGTGCCGACCGCCGTCGCCTCCGCACGGCACGCCCGTGACCTCGGCGCGCGGATGGTGATGGTGCACCAGCCCGTTCACCCCTACGTCTCCCAGAGCGGCTGGGTCGACTACCACCGCGCCATCGCCGAGGCCGTGCCCGGCCTGGGTGTCGTCCCCTACATCCGCAACGCCCAGCTCACCGGCGCCCGCCTCGCCGAACTCGCCGACACCTGCCCCAACGTCATCGGTGTGAAGTACGCCGTGCCGGACGCGGCGAAGTTCGCCGCCTTCGCGCGGGACGCCGGCATCGAGCGGTTCGTGTGGGTCGCCGGGCTCGCCGAGCCGTACGCACCCTCCTACTTCTCGGCGGGCGCCACCGGCTTCACCTCCGGCCTGGTCAACGTCGCCCCGTCGGTGTCGCTCAACATGATCGGGGCACTCAGATCGGGTGACTACGCGACCGCCATGAAGGTCTGGGAGCAGATCCGCCGCTTCGAGGAACTGCGCGCAGCCAACGGCTCCGCCAACAACGTCACCGTCGTCAAGGAGGCCCTCGCCTCCCTCGGCCTGTGCCGCCGCGAGGTCCGCCCGCCGAGCAGGCCGCTGCCCGAGGACGAGCGGGCCGAGGTCGCCGCGATAGCCGCGGGGTGGTCCGTGTGAACACACCGGCGAGCACACCGAAGAAGCGGCCCGAGGAACTGCGCAGCCACCAGTGGTACGGCACGGACGGGCTGCGCTCCTTCAGCCACCGCGCCCGCACCCGTCAGCTCGGCTACCTGCCCGAGGAGCACCTGGGCAAGCCCGTCGTCGCGATCCTCAACACCTGGTCCGACATCAACCCCTGCCACGTCCATCTGCGCGACCGCGCGCAGGCCGTGAAGCGCGGGGTGTGGCAGGCGGGCGGCTTCCCGCTCGAGTTCCCGGTCTCCACGCTCAGCGAGACCTTCCAGAAGCCGACCCCGATGCTCTACCGCAACCTCCTCGCCATGGAGACCGAGGAGCTGCTGCGCTCCTACCCGGTCGACGGGGCCGTGCTGATGGGCGGCTGCGACAAGTCCACGCCCGCCCTGCTCATGGGCGCGGCCAGCGTCGACCTGCCGACGGTGTTCGTGCCGGCCGGGCCCATGCTGCCGGGGCACTGGCGGGGCGAAGTGCTCGGTTCCGGCACCGACATGTGGAAGTACTGGGACGACAAGCGGGCCGGGGTCATCGGCGACTGCGAGATGCAGGAACTGGAGAGCGGCCTGGCCCGCTCGCCCGGCCACTGCATGACCATGGGCACGGCGTCCACACTGACCGCCGCCGCCGAGGCCCTCGGCGTCACGGTCCCGGGCGCCTCCAGCATTCCCGCCGTCGACTCCGGCCACGACCGGATGGCCGCCGCGGCGGGCCTGCGCATCGTCGAACTGGTCCACCGCGACCGGAAACTGAGTGACATCCTCACCGCGGACGCCTTCGAGGACGCGGTGACGACCGTCCTCGGCCTGGGCGGCTCCACGAACGCCGTGATCCACCTGATCGCCATGGCCGGCCGCGCGGGTGTCCGTCTCACCCTCGACGACTTCGACCGCATCGCCCGCACCGTCCCGGTGCTCGCCAACGTACGGCCCGGCGGACAGACGTACCTGATGGAGGACTTCCACTTCGCGGGCGGTCTGCCCGGGTTCCTCTCCCGGATCGAGGACCTGCTCCACCTGGACCGGCCCACCGTCTCCCACGACACCCTGCGCGAACAGATCGCCGGCGCGCAGGTGCACCACGACGACGTCATCCGGCCCCGGGACAAGCCCGTCGCCGACGAGGGCGGTCTCGCCGTCCTGCGCGGCAACCTCTGCCCCGACGGGGCCGTCATCAAGCACATCGCCGCCGAACCGCACCTGCTCAGGCACACCGGCCCCGCCGTCGTCTTCGACGACTACAAGCAGATGCAGCGCACCATCAACGACCCGGACCTGGGCATCACCGCCGACCATGTGCTGGTGCTGCGCAACTCCGGTCCCAAGGGCGGGCCCGGCATGCCCGAGTACGGCATGCTGCCCCTCCCCGACCACCTGCTCAAGCAGGGGGTCCGGGACATGGTGCGGATCTCCGACGCCCGGATGAGCGGCACGAGCTACGGCACCTGCGTGCTGCACATCGCCCCCGAGTCGTACGTCGGCGGACCGCTGGCCCTCGTACGCACCGGGGACCTGATCACCCTCGACGTCGAACGCCGGCTGCTCCGGCTCGAGGTCGACGACGAGGAGCTGGAACGGCGCAGGGCCGCATGGACGCCCCCGCCGGCGCGGTACGAGCGCGGATACGGCGCGCTCTACAACGAGCAGATCACCCAGGCCGACACCGGCTGCGACTTCGAGTTCCTCGCCCGGCCGGGCACGGTGCAGGACCCCTACGCGGGCTGACCGCGAGCACCCTCCCCGCACAGCACGGCACAGCACGGTCCGGCCCCGGACCGCGTGAACACCCGCAGACCTGAGAAGAAAGCGCTTCACCCCCGCATCGCACGCACGACGTACACCGAGAAACGGAGAACAGTCATGGCCCAAGCCGCAGCCGTGGCGAAACCGCCCACGCCACCGAGGCGGCGCCGTGCCTCCGCCACGCCCCGCAGACTGCCCTACCTGCTGATCGCCCCGGCAGTCCTGCTCATGCTGGGCTTCATCGCCTATCCGGTCATCAGCGTCTTCTACTACAGCCTGCAGAACTACAACCCCACCAAGCCGTGGCGGAACGGCTACGCGGGCTTCGACAACTTCGTCCACCTCTTCACCGAGGACCCGCTGTTCTGGGACACGCTGGTCTTCAGCGCCAAGTGGGTCGTCGTCGAGGTCGGCCTCCAGCTGATGTTCGGGCTCGCGCTGGCGCTCATCGTCAACCAGACCTTCGTCGGCCGGAGCATCGGCCGCGCCCTGGTCTTCTCCCCGTGGGCCGTCTCCGGCGTGCTGACCTCGGCGATCTGGGTGCTCCTCTACAACTCCCAGACCGGCATCACCCGGTACCTCGCCGACATGGGCGTCGGCGACTACGGCACCAGCTGGCTCTCGGACACCTCCACCGTCTTCTCGGCGGTGGTCGTCGCCGACCTGTGGCGCGGGGTCCCCTTCTTCGCCATCCTCATCCTCGCCGACCTCCAGTCCGTCTCCAAGGACCTGTACGAGGCCGCCGAGGTCGACGGGGCCAGCCGCTTCCAGCAGTTCAGATACATCACGCTGCCCCACCTCAAGGACGCCATCATCCTGTCCACGCTGCTGCGCGCGGTGTGGGAGTTCAACAACGTCGACCTGCTCTACACCCTGACCGGCGGCGGACCGGCCGGCGTGACCACGACGCTCCCGCTGTACATCGCCAACACCAGCGTCGACGCCCACAACTTCGGCTACGCGTCGGCCCTCACCACGGTCGCGTTCGTGATTCTGCTCTTCTGCTCGATCGTCTATCTGCGGCTGAGCAAGTTCGGAGGCGAAAACAAGTGATCACCAAAGAGGCCTCCCCGGCCGCCCCCGCCCCCGCGCGCTCCGCCGCCGAGCCGCCGAGCCGCCCCGCGAGGAAGAAGCACCGTGCCTGGGACGAGGTGCCCCGCTGGCACATCTACCTCCCCCTGGGCATCTACCTCCTGTTCACCCTCATCCCCTTCTACTGGATCCTGCTCTTCGCCCTGCGCCCGGCGGGCTCGACCTCGCTGGTGCCCTGGCCGATGACCACCGTCCACTTCGAGAAGGTGTGGACGGACCGGGCCTTCGGCACCTTCTTCCAGAACAGTGTGCTCGTCGGCGTCGCCACCCTGATCACGACGACGCTGGTCGCCCTGGCCGGCGGCTACGCGCTCGCCCGGTTCGACTTCCGCGTCAAGCGGGTCTTCATGCTCGCCCTGCTGTGCTCCCAGTTCGTGCCCGGCGCGCTGCTCCTGGTCCCGCTGTTCGAGATCTTCGCCGGACTGCAGATGATCAACTCGCTGGTCAGCGTCATCATCGCCGAGACGGTCTTCCAGCTGCCGTTGTCGATGATCCTGATCAGCAACTTCATCAAGAACGTGCCGTACTCGCTGGAGGAGGCCGCCTGGGTCGACGGGTGCAGCAGGATGCAGGCGTTCAGGATGGTCGTCCTGCCGCTGCTGCGGCCCGGACTGATCGCCGTCGGCTCCTTCGCCTTCGTCCACTCCTGGAACCACTTCCTGTTCGCCCTGATGTTCCTCAACAACCAGGAGAAGCAGACCATCCCCGTCGGTCTGAACACCCTGATGAGCGCGGACAGCGTCGACCTCGGCGCCCTCGCCGCGGGCGGCATCATCGCGGCCGTGCCCGTCGTGATCGTGTTCGCCTTCATCCAGAAGTGGCTGATCACCGGGTTCAGCGCGGGGGCGGTGAAGGGATGACCGCACCCGAGGCCGCACCTCGGGCCGCCCCCGAGGCTCCGTCCGGCGCCACGCCCCGGCCCGAGCCGCTGTCCGAGCCGCTGCCCGTCGTGCTCGCCGGTGCCCGCGGCCACGGCCGCTGGCACCTGGCGAACATCCGCAGGCTCCAGGAGGACGGACTCGTCCGGCTGGCCGGCATCTGCGAGCTCACCCCGCTCACCGAGGACGAGTTCGGGGACGGCGGCCCCGGGGGCGAACCGCCCGAGCAGTCCGCCGACTTCGGCGCCCTGCTGGAGTCCACCGGGGCCCGGATCGCGGTCGTCTGCACCCCGATCCACACCCACACCGACCTTGCCCTCGCCGCCGCCGAACGGGGCGTGCACCTCCTGCTGGAGAAGCCGCCGGCGCCGTCCTACGCCGAGTACCGGCGGATGGCCGACGGGGTCGCCGCGGCCGGGATCGCCTGCCAGATCGGCTTCCAGTCGCTGGGCTCGCACGCCGTGCCCGCCATCCGCGCACTGGTCGCCGACGGTGCCATCGGCCGGCCGACCGGCATCGGCGGCGCCGGGGCCTGGGTGCGCCCGGAGGACTACTTCCGGCGGGCCCCCTGGGCGGGCCGGCGCCGGCTGAACGGCGTCGACGTGATCGACGGGGCGCTGACCAACCCGCTCGCCCACGCCGTCGCCACCGCCCTGGCGCTGGCCGGCAGCACCCGTGCCGAGGACGTCACCGGCATCGAGACCGAGCTGCTGCGTGCCAACGACATCGAGTCCGACGACACCTCCTGCGTCCGCGTCACCACCGCCCAGGGCCGGCCGGTCACCGTCGCCGCGACCCTGTGCGCCGAGCGGGCCGACGAGCCGTACGTCCTCGTGCACGGCACCAGAGGCCGGATCACCTTCTGGTACAAGCAGGACCGCGTCCTGGTCCAGCGTGCGGGCCACGGCCCCGAGGAACTCCGCTTCGGCCGGACCGACCTGCTGGAGAACCTCGTCGACCACCTCGTCACCGGCGCCCCGCTGCTCGTCACGCCGGACGGGACGGGCGCCTTCATGAAGGTCGTCGAGGCGATCCGGCGGGCCCCCGAC
The DNA here is from genome assembly GCF_042717095.1 of Streptomyces sp. NPDC058632. NCBI lineage: Bacteria > Bacillati > Actinomycetota > Actinomycetes > Kitasatosporales > Streptomycetaceae > Streptomyces > Streptomyces sp. NPDC058632. Next base: position 6,646 of record NZ_JBHXQZ010000113.1, read on the forward strand.
CCCGCCCCGCTGCCCGCCGGCGCCTGGCACCACGTCCCCGGCGAGAACCGTCGTGTCGTCCCCGGCGTCGACGGCCTCGTCGCGGCCGCCGCCGACACCCTGTCCCTCTACTCCGAACTCGGCGCCTCCTGGGCCCTGCCCGCACGGCAGGACGCACCCGAGTCCGTACGGCAGTCCGAGGAACCGTCCGCACCGCGGTCCGGACACCAGTCCGCACCGCACCCGCCGAAAGAGGTGAGCACCCGATGACCAGCGACGACTTTGCGATCCTGCGCGTCGCGGGCCGGCCGGTCGGCCGGTACGTCACCCGGCCCGAGCTGACCCCGAGGCTCTCCCCGCGCCCGTATCTGCACCCCGTCACCACCCTGGCCGGCACGACGGTCACCGAACTGTCGCCCGCGGACCACATCCACCACCTCGGCGTCGGTGTCGCCGTTCCCGACGTCGAGGGGCACAACTTCTGGGGCGGGCGCACCTACGTCCGTGACCGGGGCCCGACCGAGCTGGACAACCACGGCTCCCAGCGGCACTCCGGTTTCCAGCTCCGGGACCCCGACGGCTTCGTGGAGGAGCTGCGCTGGACCGCCGCCCCCGGCGAGCTGCTGCGGGAGCGCCGTACCGTCGCCGCCACCGAACTCACCGACACCGCCTGGGCGCTGGACTTCACCTTCTCCCTCACCAACGTCACCAAGGCCCCGCTCTCCGTCGGCAGCCCGGCCACCAACGGCCGCCCCGGCGCCGCCTACGGAGGCTTCTTCTGGCGGGCACGCAAGGAGGGGAGCGAGCCGGACGTCTTCACCGCCCTGGCCGAGGGCGAGGCCGCGGTGCACGGGCGGCGGGCCGACTGGCTGGCCCTGGCCGGCGCCGACTGGACGCTGGTGTTCGCCGGTGCCACCGAGGCGACCCGCCGTGACCCCTGGTTCGTGCGCACCGCCGAGTACCCCGGCGTCGGTTCCTCCCTCGCCCACGACGCACGGCTGCCCGTCCCGCCCGGGGAGACGGTGGTCCGCCGCGTCGTCACCGTCGTCGCCGACGGCCGCCTCGGCAGGGACGCCGCCGCCGCCCTGGTCCGCAAGGCGGTGAGCCTGTGAGCGCCCCGCCGACGGACCCCACCTACCGCAACCCGGTGCTCGACGCCGACTGGTCCGACCCGGACGTGATCCGCGTCGGCGACGACTTCTACCTGACCGCCTCCAGCTTCGGCCGCGTCCCCGGACTGCCGCTGCTGCACTCCCGCGACCTGGTCAACTGGACGCTCGTCGGTCACGCGCTGCAACGCCTCGAACCCGAGGGCGAGTTCGCGGTGCCCCGGCACGACTGCGGGGTCTGGGCGCCCTCCCTGCGCCACCACGACGACCGCTTCTGGATCTTCTGGGGCGACCCCGACCAGGGCATCTTCCAGGTCAACGCCCCCGAGATCCGGGGCCCTTGGACCCGCCCCCACCTGGTGAAGGCGGGCAAGGGCCTGATCGACCCGTGCCCGCTGTGGGACGAGGAGACCGGCGAGGCGTACCTCGTGCACGCCTGGGCGAGGTCCCGTTCCGGCATCAAGAACCGGCTCACCGGCCACCGTATGCACCCGCACGGCACCGAACTCCTCGACGAGGGCAAGGTGATCGTCGACGCCGACCGCATCCCCGGCTGGTTCACCCTGGAGGGGCCCAAGCTCTACCGGCACGAGGGATGGTTCTGGATCCTGGCGCCCGCCGGGGGAGTGGAGACCGGCTGGCAGGGCGCCTTCCGGTCGCGCGACTTCTTCGGCCCGTACGAGGAGAAGGTCGTCCTGGAACAGCGGGACACCGACGTCAACGGGCCCCACCAGGGCGGCTGGGTGCGCACCGCGTCCGGTGAGGACTGGTTCCTGCACTTCCAGCAGCGCGGCGCGTACGGCAGGGTCGTGCACCTCCAGCCGATGCGCTGGGGCCCTGCGGGGGACACCTCCCGTCCGAGCGAAGGCGGGAGCGGGGGAGGCTGGCCGGTGATCGGGGACGACGGCGCCCCCGTCGCCGAGCACCGACGCCCGGACCTGCCCCCCCAGCCCGCCGCCGCGCCCGCCACCGACGACGACTTCCCCGGCGGCCGGCACGGCCGTCAGTGGCAGTGGACGGCCAACACCCAGGACGGCTGGGCCACCCAGCACTCCGCCGACGGCCTGCGGCTGACCTGCGTCCGTACCGCCGACGCGCACGACCTGCGCACACTGCCGAACATCCTCACCCAGCGGCTGCCCGGCACCCCGTGCACCGTCGAGGTGGAACTGCGGCTCGACAGCGAGGAGGCCGGAGCACGGGCGGGCCTCGCCGTCCTCGGGGACGCCTACGCCTGGATCGGACTCCAGCGTGGCGCGGACGGCACGGCACACCTCGTGCACCGGTTCGCCGAGACGGTCGCCGAGAGCGAACGCGACGCCGGCCACCCCCGGCTCGCCCCCGAGGGCCGGGCCCGGCTGCGGATCGAGGCCGGTCCCCAAGCCCGCTGCCGCTTCTCGTACGACACCGGGGACGGCTTCCGTCCCTCCGGTCAGGTCTTCGCCGCCACCCCGTGGCGCTGGGTCGGCGCCCTGCTCGGCCTGACCGCCCTCGCCCCGACGGGCCAGGGGCACGCCGGGACGGCGACCTTCACGCAGTTCAGGATCAGCCCCGCGTAACCACCGGCCCCCGTACGCCCCCCACACGCAGTCCAGCAAGTCCAGCAAGTGCAGAAAGTCCCGTTGGAACCAGAAGAACCAGAAGCAGAAGAGAGCCGACCAATGAAGATCAGCAATCGCAGAAGCAGCAGCACGGGCAGGCGCCGGACGTCGGCAGCCGTCGCCCTGGGCGCCGTACTCGCGCTGACCGTCACCGCCTGCGGCGACGACGGCAGTGGCGCGGGCGGCGACGGGGGTGCCGAAGGCAGCGGCACGGGCAAGATCACCTTCTGGGACAACAACGGCGGTATCCGCACCGACATCTGGAAGGAGATCATCGCCGGCTTCGAGAAGGCCAACCCGGACATCGAGGTCGAGTACGTCGGGATCGCCTCCACCGAGTACCAGTCCAAGGTCGACACCGCCATCCAGGGCGGCGGCCTGCCGGACGTCGGCGGTGTCGGCGCGGCGATGCTCGCGGGCTTCGCCGCCCAGAAGGCGCTCGACCCGCTGGACGACCGGCTGGGCGGGTCGTCCCTCGACGGCAAGCTGAACAAGGACATGGTCGAGTCGCTGCGCGCCGCCGGCGGCGGTGACGACAAGTTGTACTCGATCCCGACCTCCGCGAACAACGGCGTCCTCTACTACCGCACCGACCTGTTCGAGGCGGCGGGTCTCGAGGAGCCGACCACCTGGGACCGCTTCTTCGAGGCCGCGGACAAGCTCAGCAACAAGGGCGAGAACGAGTTCGGCTACACCATCCGCGGTGGCGCCGGCTCCATCGCCCAGGCCCTGGACGCGATGTACGGCCAGTCCGGCATCACCACGTTCTGGGACTCCACCGGAGAGAAGACCACGGTCAACGACCCGAAGAACGTCGAGGCCCTGGAGAAGTACGCGGGCCTGTTCAAGAAGGCCACTCCCGCCGCCGACCTGAACAACGACTTCACCAAGATGGTCGCGCAGTGGGACTCGGGCACCATCGGCATGCTCAACCACAACCTCGGCTCGTACCAGGACCACGTGAAGGCGCTCGGCGCCGACAAGTTCCGGGGCATCCCGCAGCCGACCGGACCCGACGGGGCCCGCGTCCAGGTCTCCAACCCGGTCGACGGGCTCGGCGTGTTCCAGAGCTCCAAGAACAAGGACGCCGCCTGGAAGTTCATCGAGTACGCCACCTCGGCCGAGGCCAACTCGAAGTTCAACGAGTCCGCCGGGCAGGTGCCGGCCAACCTCGACGCCGCCAAGGACGACTGGATCCAGAAGGCGGAGCCGACGAAGCTGGCCGCGGACGCGCTGAGCGACGGGTCGACGACGATCGTCCAGCTGCCGTACTACCTGCCCGACTGGAACACCATCTCCAAGGCCGACAACGAGCCCAGCTTCCAGAAGGTGCTGCTCGGGGACATGAGTGCCAAGGACTTCCTCGACACCCTGGCCGAGCAGCTGAACGAGGCCCAGGCCGAGTGGCAGGAGCAGATGGCCTGAGCGGCGCTCGACCGCCGACAGGACCGCTGGATCCGGTACCCGGTACCCGGTACCCGGTAATACCGCGGGGGCGGCCCGTCCCTTCCGGGCCACGGGCCGCCTCCGCGGCCGGCCGCGCCCACCCGGTGCGGCCACGCACACAGGTACAGTCCCGCGCCCCGCACGGCGCACTCCCGGACCCTTGCTGAAAGGCACAGGCTTGTGTCGCTCACTCGCAGACAGGTTTCCGCCGCCGGTCTCGGCCTTCCCCTCGCCCTCGCCGTGACCGGTACGGCCCGGGCCGCCCCCGGGCGCCCCCGCCCCCGCACCCTGTACATCGCCGGGGACTCCACCGCGGCCCGGAAATACGCCGACGCCGCCCCCGAGACCGGATGGGGCATGGCGCTCCCCTTCCTGCTGCGCCCCGGCCTCGACGTCGCCAATCACGCCGTGAACGGACGGAGTTCGAAGAGCTTCGTCGACGAGGGGCGGCTGGACGCGATCCTCGCCGTCGTCCGGCCCGGTGACCTCCTGCTGATCCAGTTCGCGCACAACGACGAGAAGGCCACCGACCCGGCCCGCCACACCGAGCCCTGGACGACGTACCAGGACTACCTGCGGCTGTACGTCGACGGGGCCAGGGCCCGCGGGGCGCGGCCCGTGCTGGCCACCGCCGTGGAACGCCGGAGGTTCGACGCGGACGGTGCCGCCGTGCCGAGCCACGGCGACTATCCGGCGGCGATGCGCGCGCTGGCGCGGGCGGAGCGGGTCGCGCTGCTCGACACCCAGGCCCTGTCGCTGGCGCTGTGGCAGGAGCTCGGCGTCGAGGAGACCAAGAAGTACTTCAACTGGACGGCGACCGAGCAGGACAACACGCACTTCAACCCGCCCGGCGCGATCGCCGTGGCGCGGCTGGCCGCCCGGGAGCTGCTGCGCACCCGGGTGCTCGGGCCGAGGGACGTGCGCCGGCTGAACGACGTGATCCCCGAGTCCTGGATCACCTGGCCGGACGCCGTCACCCCCACCTGACCGACCGAACGAGAAAAAGGGAGCCGCACCATGAACAGACCGACATGGCATGCGCATGCCATAGCGAAGACCGTCACGCTGGCCGGCTGCACCGCCCTCGTACTGGCCCTGACCGGCACCGGCGCCCAGGCCCACGGCCACCACCACGGCGATCGCCCCGGCAAGCACCGCGACCCCGCCCGGCAGACCCTCGGCGCGAACGACGGCTGGGCGTCCCACGGCACCGGCACCACCGGAGGCGCCGGCGCCGCACCCGAGCACGTCTACACCGTCAGCGACTGGGCCGGGTTCAAGGCGGCCCTGGCGGACGGCGGCAGCGCACCGAAGATCATCAAGGTGCGGGGGACCGTCGACGCGGTCTCCGGGGGCTGCGACTCGCTCGCCGCCCCCGGCTACGACTTCGACGCCTACCTGGAGAAGTACGCGCCCGAGACCTGGGGCCTGGAACAGGACCTGAGCGACGAGAGCGACGACAGCCCCGAGGGCCTGCGCAGGACCTCGGCCGCGAACCAGAACACCGAGATCAAGGCGAACGTCCCCGCCAACACCACGATCATCGGCATCGGAAGGAACGCCGGGTTCAAGGGCGCCAGCCTGCAGATCAAGGACGTCGACAACGTCATCGTCCGCAACCTCACCCTCGAGAGCCCCCTCGACTGCTTCCCGCAGTGGGACCCGACCGACGGCGACCGGGGCAACTGGAACTCCGAGTACGACACCGCCGTCGTGTACAACTCCACCCACGTCTGGCTGGACCACAACACCTTCACCGACGGCGAGCACCCCGACAGCGCCGCCCCCACCCACTTCGGGATGCTGTACCAGCAGCACGACGGCGAGCTGGACATCGTCCGCGGCGCCAACTACGTCACCGCCTCCTGGAACGTCTTCACCGAGCACGACAAGACGATCCTGATCGGCAACAGCGACAGCGAGTCCACGGCCGTCGGCGACCGGGGCAAGCTGAAGGCGACCTTCCACCACAACCTGTTCTCGAAGCTGGTCGAGCGCGCGCCGCGCGTCCGCTTCGGACAGGTCGACGTCTACAACAACCACTTCGTGGCGGAACGGGGCTTCTCCTACAGCTTCGGCATCGGCAAGGAGTCCCAGCTCGTCGCCGAGCACAACGCGTTCACCCTGGCGGCGGGCGTCACTCCGGGGAAGATCCTCAAGCGGTGGAACGACTCGCCGCTCACCGCCGGGAACAACCTCGTCAACGGCAAGCGGGTCGACCTGATCGCCGTGCACAACGCGGAGATCCCCGGGGAGACCCTCCGGTCCGGCGCCGGCTGGACACCCACCCTGCGCGCCGACGTCGACCGGGTGCGGGCGGTCCCGGCGCTGGTCAAGCACGGTGCGGGAGCGGGCCGCCTGCGCTGACCCCCTGCCCCGCGCACCCCTGACGCCGGGGCGGGCGCGTACCACCCCCACTGTGGCGCGCGCCCGCCCCGGTCCGCCCCGGTCCGTCCCGCCTGCTGCCGTCCGTCCCGCCTGCCTCGTCCGCCGCCCCGGCCCGCCCGGTCCCGTACCGAAGGAGCATCCGCATGTCCTCGCCCCACGGCCGTCCGCTGCCGTCCTCCCCGCGCATGTCCGCACCCGTCTCCCGACGAGGTCTCCTGCTCGCGGGTGCCGCCACCGCCACCGCCACCGCGCTCGCCCTGGCCGCCGCCCCCGCGCAGGCCGCGCAGGCCGCGCAGGCCGCGCAGGCGACCGGTCACCCGCGCCGCCCGTTCGGCCGGTACGGCTCGCCGGCCGACCGCCTGACCCCGAAGACCCTGTACGTCCACCCCGGCGGGGCCGGCGACTTCACCTCCGTCCAGGCGGCCGTGACCGCCGCGACCGGCACCGGACGCGTCCTCGTCCTGGCCCCCGGCACCTACCGCGAGACGGTCTCCGTCGACGCCGACCGCACCGGCATGACCTGGATAGGTGCCTCGCACAACCCGCGCGACGTGGTCATCGTGTACGACAACGCGGCCGGCACCCCGAAGCCGGACGGCTCCGGCACCTACGGCACCTCCGGCTCCGCGACCACCACCGTGCGCCCCGACGGCTTCACCGCCCGGTGGATCACCTTCGCCAACGACTGGCTGCGCACCGACCTCCCCGGCACCGGCGGCACCCAGGCCGTCGCCCTCAAGGTGCAGGGCGACCGCAGTGCCTTCACCCACTGCCGGTTCCTCGGCCACCAGGACACCCTGTACGCCGACTCCCTCTCCCTGGACACCTTCGCCCGCCAGTACTTCTCCCACTGCTACGCCGAGGGCGACGTCGACTTCGTCTTCGGCCGGGCGACCGCCGTCTTCGAGCACTGCCACTTCCGCACCCTGGTCCGCCCGGACCTGACCGGCGCCCCGTACGGCTTCGTCTTCGCCCCCTCCACGGCCGGCGCCAACCCGCGCGGCTACCTCGTCACGAAGAGCAGGATCAGCAGCGAGGCGCCCGACGGCTACTACAAGCTGGCCCGCCCCTGGGTGCCCAGCTCCGACACCACCGCCCGCCCGATGCTCACCGTCCGCGACACCCACCTCGGCCCCGGCATCGACGCGGTCGCGCCCTACACCAACATGGCCGGCGGCCACCCCTGGCAGGACCAGCGTTTCGCCGAGTACCGCAACAGCGGTCCCGGCGCCGTGGTCACCGTCCCGGAGAACCGGCCCCGGCTCACCCGGGCCCAGGCCGCCGCCCACACCCCCGGGACCTACCTCGGCGACTGGCACCCCCGGCCGGCCGGAAGGTGACCTCCGACCGCGCACCCCTTCCTGCTCCGGGCCCGCCCGGCCTCCACCGGGCGCTCAAGGACGACCTGACGTTCCCCCTCGCCTGGGGCACCTCACCCGTCCGGGACTTCGACGCGTGGCGACGGGCGGCCCGGGACAAGGTCGAGGACCTGCTCGTCGTCGACGACCAGGCGGACACCCCGTACGCGCCCGAGTTCACCGCGGGCCCCCGAGGGGACGGCTGCACCCGCGAGTCCGTGGAGCTCTCACTCACCCGGTACGGCAGGGTCCGCGGCGCCCTGCTCACCCCGTACGGCACCGGCCCCTTCCCGGCCGTGCTGCTCCTGCACGACCACGGCTCCCGCTTCGACATCGGCAAGGAGAAGTGCGTCCGGCCCTGGTACGACCACACCGGCACCCGTCTCGCCTCCGCCGAGCAGTGGGCCGCACGGCACTTCGGCGGACGCTTCGTCGGCGACGAACTCGCCCGGCGCGGCTACGTCGTGCTCTGCCTGGACGCCCTCGGCTGGGGCGAGCGGGGGCCGTTGGCCTACGAGCGGCAGCAGGAACTGGCGAGCAACCTCTTCCACCTCGGCTCCTCGCTCGCCGGACTCCACGCCCGCGAGGACCAGCGCGCCGCCGCCTTCCTGGCCGGCCTCGAGAGGGTGGACGCCCGCCGGGTGGCCGCCCTGGGCTTCTCGATGGGCGGCTACCGGGCCTGGCAGGCGGCCGCGCTCAGCGACCACATCGCGGCCGCGGCGAGCGTGTGCTGGATGACCGGCCTGAAGGGCATGATGGTGCCCGGCAACAACACCCTGCGCGGACAGTCGGCCTTCCACATGCTCCACCCCGGCCTCACCCGGCACCTGGACCTCCCCGACGTGGCGAGCATCGCCGCACCCCGGCCGATGCTGTTCTTCCACGGCGGGCTCGACCCGCTCTTCCCCGCCGAGGGGGTGCGGACCGCATACAGCCGACTGCGTACCGTATGGCGTTCACAGGACGCCGGTCACCGACTGCGCCTGAAGACGTGGCCGGACCGCGGCCACGTCTTCGACGGCGCGATGCAGGACGAGGTCCACGCCTGGCTCACCTCCGTCCTGTGACGGCGGCCGGCCCGGACTCCTACGGGTACGCGGCCAGCAGCCGGTTGTACTCCGCCCGCGTCACCGGGATCACCGTGCCGTGCCGAGGGCTGGCGGGCAGCCGGTAGGCGCTGGACGGGGTCCAGCGGCCCGAGGCGAGGTCGGTCGTCTCGAAGGGGAGGTAGCCCCGGCCGCCGTACTCGTCGATGAACAGGTACCACTTCTCCTCGGTGTTGGACTTGAACACCGTCGGCCCCTCGCCCCGGCTCATCGCCCCGCTGCCGATGCAGTCGGCGACGAAGGTGTACGCCGTCGAGGTCAGGTCCGCCGACTTCTCACCGGTGATGAACTTCGAGCACGGGGAGCCGGAGGACGGGTCGCGCTCGTCCTTGGTGTACCGGTAGTAGGTGCCCCGGTGCTCGACCACCGTGGAGTCGATCACCGAGTAGCCGGGGTCGTTCCAGACCTTCGGCTCGCTGAAGGTGCGGAAGTCCCGTGTGGTCGCGTACAACATCCTGTTGTACGTCGACCCGGTGTGACCGGGGTCGTCGGCCGCGTACAGCTTGGACGCCCAGAAGACGACATACGCGTTCCGTGACGCGTCCCAGTAGGCCTCGGGCGCCCAGGTGTTGCCCGCGGTGTCGGGGGAGACCCGAACCAGGCGCTGGTCGGTCCAGTTCACCAGGTCGGTGGACTCCCACACCATGATCGACCTACTGCCGTGCCGCTGGACCTCGTCCCAGCTGCCGCTGCTGTTCCGGTACATCCTGAGGTCGGTCGCGATGAGGAAGAACCGGTCTCCCTCGGGGGAGCGGATCACGAACGGATCGCGCAGGCCCTTCTCGCCGGTCGTGGAGGTCAGCACCGGCTGCCCGCCGTTCAGTTCGCGCCAGCTCAGCGCGTTGTTGCCGCGGCTGAGGGCGTAGCGGATCTGCTCGCCGTCGGCGGTGCCCTCGCCGGTGAAGTAGGCGAAGAGATAGCCGGTGTAGGCGGCCTTGGGCACGGGTGGGGCTCCGGACCCCGCCGCGCTGGGCGGCGCGGCGAGCAGCGAGGACAGCAGGGCGAGAAGAAGGGCCGGGAAGGCTGCGACGGCCCATGGGCGGTGGGGCACAAGCGTGCGCGCGGACTGGGGACCCATGGCACTTCCTGTGGGGGTGTGAGGGATTCTGTTGCAATCGGCCCTCGGAGTGTCACCGGCGGGTGAGGCACCGTCAACCGGGCGGACGGGCCGGCGGGGTCGAAAGCTTTCGCCGGTTTTCGCCGGTGCTCCCCGGGAGACGGAGACGGGACGCCCCCGCCGGGGTCACCCGGCGGGGGCGTCGTGGCGGCCGCCCGGACGGGAGCCGGGCGTCACCGCAGCCCGGCCCCGGTCACGGGGCCGGCGGCGTCACTTGTAGGTGACGTCCGAGTCCGAGAACTTGCAGTACTTCCCGTCGGCGCCGGAGCCGAGGTCCTTCGGCTCCTTGCCCGTGTTGTTGCCCTGGTAGCGGGTGCAGGTCTTCATCTTCTTCCCGCTGTCCCCGTGGATGCGGATCTGCGACAGCGTGGCGGTGTCCCCGTAGTTGGTGTTGATGCCGACGATCGACTTGCCGGGGGCCGTCAGGTCGATGTCCTTCAGCACGATCGTGCGCTTGTACTGCGTCCCGCAGTTGCCGCAGGAGCGCACCAGCTTGCCGAAGTCCTCGACCTGGAAGCCGCTCACCGTCAGTGTCCCGGCACCGTTGAACTGCAGCACCTTGTCGTCGGCCTTCCTCGCGCCGCCGCCGATCACCTTGTACTGCGCCGAGGACGACTTGCCCTTGAAGCTGGCGGCGTCCTCACCGACGTCCAGCCACCACACGTTCTGCAGCGTGCAACTGCCCTTGCAGTGCACGCCGTCGGCGGCCGGGGTGCCGATGATGACGTTCTTGAGCGTGGCACCGTCGGCCAGCTCGAAGATCGGGTCCTGGCCCTCGTCCTGGCCGTCGCCTCCCAGGGCGCCGGTACCGTAGTACTTCTTCATGCCGCCGTCGAGAACCCCGGAGACCGGGATGGTCTTCGACGCCGGCTTGCTGCCGGTGTCCGAGGGCCACGAGGAGGCGGCGCTCGCGGTGGACAGCATCGTCGAGGTGAAGATCGCCGCACCCGTGACGCCGAGCGCGGAGACTCCGGCGATCACCGCCCGCTTCCTGCCGGTCCGGCGGCGGTGGGAGACGGGCTGTTCGGCTCGTGCAGTCATGCTTGTTCCTTGCGTGAGGAGAATCGTTTCGCCTCTTGGTTGCCGCACGGTGGGGAAGGGTTGCCGCGACGAGAGGATTTTTTTCGGCTTCTTCTCGGCCGTCGCCGCCCCGCGGGCGAACGCAGGGACTTTCCCCGCAGGTCAGTCGTCCTGAGCCGCGAAGTCGCCGCCCACCAGGAGCTGTTCGGAGCCGGTGGCAGCCGTCGCGGTGTACGTGTCGGCCTTGGCGTCCCGGCCGCCGCGTGCGTGGTCGTACTGCCCCGCGAAGACCCACTCGCCCGGCGCGACCGTGCGGCCCTTCCTGAGGGTCCAGGTGTGGACGACGAAGCCGTCCCGCTCGTCGGTCGTCAGGCTGAAGTCCCTCTCGGGCAGGGAACGCCAGGCCCCCGTGGAGGAGACCCCGCCGGTCTGTGCGATCCGCAGTTCCACGGTGAGCGCGGTCAGCCGTTCGGTGGTCTTCAGGGTGACGTTGCTCTGTGCCCAGAACTCGTTGCTGTGCCGGTCCACCGAGCCGTCCGACCACAACGGCCCGTCCTCGACGCCCTGGGGCTGCCGAGCGGTCCCGGGCGCCTCCGTCGTGGGCGTTCCCGTCCCCGGCGTCCCGGCAGGTGGCGAACCCGGCTCGCCGGCCTCCTGCGAGGTGTCCGTCGACGGCTCCGCCGGAGGCAGGGGCGCCCGGCTCGTCGCGTCCGGTGACGGTGTGGGCTTTGGTGTCGGCGAGACCGCCACCTGCCGCTGCGCGGGAGGTTCCCCGTCGGTGACCACGGACGCGACCGCGAAGCCGCCCACCGCGAGGACTCCGGCCACCGCGGCCGTCGTGCCCGCCACCCGGATCCATCCGAGCACCGGCGGGCGGGCCGCCCGGCGGTCGGGCCGGGCCGGCTGGGCCATGCCGCGCTCGACCCGGGCCAGGATGTGCTCCCGGTCGGGCTCGTGCTCCCCGGCCACCTCGTGCAGCCGGGCACGCAGCTCGTCGTGCACGTCCCGCCGCATCGTCATCGGTCCCTTCCCGTGTCCTCGCCGGCGGGCTTCCCCGGGCGCCCCGCCGCGGCGTGCACCCTTCGCGGCACCTCCGCCGTGCCCAGCAGCCGCTGCAGTTCGGCCATTCCCTTCGAGGTCTGGCTCTTCACCGTACCCACCGAGACGCCCAGGGCGAGCGCGGTGTCCTTCTCCGACAGGTCGAAGGCGTGCCGCAGCACCACACACGCCCGCTTGCGGAACGGCAGCCGACGCAACGCCTCCCGCACGTCCACCACCCCCGCGACATCCGGGTTCTCGGCCCGTTCCTCGCGCTGCGACCAGAACAGGGCGATCCGGCGCCGCTCACGCACCGCGCTGCGTATACGGGTGCGGGCCAGATTGGCGACCACGCCCCGCGCGTACGCCGCCGGGTGGTCGGCGGCGCGCACCCGGTCCCAGCGGTGCCACAACGCCAGCAGGGCGTCCGCCGCCAGGTCGTCGGCGATGTCCGCCTCGCCCGTCAGCAGGACGGCCAGCCGCGACAGTTCGGCGTAGTGACGTTCGAAGAAGGCGTGAAACTCCGTGGAGGCGGCGTCGTCGATGAGTGTGCCCACGGGCCACCTCCCCTTGCTGCGGGTTCGGGGCCCAGGAGCCCCGGCATATGACGGTGTGTGTCATGTAGATGACATGTGAACGTCCGGAGCGGACCGGGCGCGAGATTCCGGAGCGTAGCAGTGATCATCCGTGGGTCCGTCTGGAGGGCCGAACGGCGAACGGCCGGTCGTCACCCGAATCCGTAACACGAAGCACACCTGAACGCGGTGCGGCGCGGGCACAATCCAGCCAGCATCCGCACGCATGCCACCCAGGCACCGGCCATCGCCAGTGATGGTCGGCAACCACCCAGGTATCGAGGAGCGTTCGCCATGTCCGACTCGCAACAGCCGACCGGCAAGCCGGACTCCCGGCCCCCCGCGGGGAACAGCGTCGACCGGTTCTTCAAGATCTCGGCGCGCGACTCCACGGTCGGCCGGGAGATACGCGGCGGTTTCGCCACATTCTTCACCATGGCCTACATCCTCGTCCTCAACCCGCTGATCCTCGGCAGCGCGAAGGACAAGTTCGGCGAACAGCTCGACCCCGTCCAGCTCACCACCGCCACCGCCCTGGTGGCCGCCGTCATGACGATCGTCATGGGCGTCGGCGGAAACCTTCCCCTCGCGCTCGCCGCCGGGCTCGGGCTCAACGCCGTCGTCGCCTTCCAGGTCGCCCCGTTGATGGGCTGGGACGACGCGATGGGCCTGATCGTCCTGGAGGGTCTGCTCATCTGCGTGCTGGTGGTGACCGGCCTGCGCGAGGCCGTCATGCATGCCATCCCCCGGGCGCTGAAGCAGGCGATCGGCGTCGGCATCGGCCTGTTCGTCGCCTTCATCGGTTTCGTCGACGCCGGGTTCGTCACCCGTGTCCCGGACGCCGCGAACACCACCGTGCCGGTCCAGCTGGGCGGCACCGGCACCCTCGCGGGCTGGCCGATGCTCGTCTTCTGCACGGGCGTGCTCCTGACCGTCGCCCTGCTGGCCCGCAAGGTGCGCGGCGCCATCCTGATCAGCATCGTGGTCATGACCCTGGTGGCCCTCGTCATCAATGCCCTCGCCGACGTCCGCACCTGGGGACTGACCACGCCCGAGTGGCCCGACTCGGTGGTCGCCGCCCCCGACTTCGGCCTCATCGGCGACTTCAGCCTGTTCGGCGCCTTCGGGCAGGTCGGCGTCATCACCATCGTCCTGCTGGTGTTCACCCTGGTGCTGTCCGACTTTTTCGACACCATGGGCACGGTCGTCGGCGTCAGCGCCGAGGCCGGGCTGCTGGACGAGCAGGGCAAGGTGCCCCACCTCGGCCGGGTGCTGCTCATCGACGGTGCCGCGGCCGTCGCCGGCGGCGCCGCGTCCTCCTCCTCGGCGACCTCCTACGTCGAGTCGGCGGCCGGAGTGGGCGAGGGCGCCCGCACCGGGTTCGCCAACCTGGTCACCGGCGGGCTGTTCGCCCTGGCGCTGTTCCTCACCCCGGTCCTGACCATCGTCCCGCTCCAGGCGGCGGCCCCCGCCCTGGTCGCCGTCGGCTTCCTGATGATGACCCAGGTCAGGCACATCCCGTGGGACCGGTACGACATAGCCGTCCCGGCCTTCCTCACCATCGCCGTCATGCCGTTCACCTACTCGATCACCAACGGCATCGGCGCCGGCTTCGTCGCCTACGTGCTGATCCAGACGGTGCTGGGCAGGGCGAAGGAGATCCACTGGCTGCTGTGGGGGACCTCGGTGCTGTTCGTGGTGTACTTCGCGATCGACCCGATCGAGCAGATCCTGGGTGTGGCCTAGGACGCGCGGCGGGACCGGCTTCCGCGGAAGGCGACGGGCCGCCCCGGGGGGAGGGGCGGCCCGTCACCTGATCAGACGGCTGCCCGGCCGGAAAGGTTCAGTGCCTTGACGAATTCGTCGCACGCATCCGGTGCCGGGCAACCGGGCGTTCGGCAAACGCCGTTCAGGAACCGCGCGGGAAGCCCGACTCGTACGCCGCGATGACGGTCCGGGTGCGGTCCCGGGTGCCGGTCCTCGCCAGGACCTGTGCCACATGGGTCTTCACCGTGGCGGGGCCGGCCTCCAGCACCCGCGGCGACCCCGCGTTGCCGGCGGCCACGCGCGCGTGCAGCGGGAGCTCGGCCGGCAGCCCGCGCGGTGCGGCGGTGGCGATGCCCCTGCCCCAGTGCGCGCGGTCCACCCAGTACGTCACCTCGCGCTCGCCCGGCGTCCCGTACACCGCCGCGTGGCCCACCACGTCGCCGTCGTACAGCACCGTGCGCACGACGGCGTCCGGCGTGGTGGTGCGGATGCGCGCCCAGTGGGTCTCGAAGGCCTCCCGGCCGGGTCCCCGGCGGTGAAGGCCGCCCTCCACAGCGCCTCCGGGTCGTTCGACCGCCGGTGGAAGACCGGCGGATCGCTGCCGTGCACCGCGCGCGGCGCGACCTGTGGGCCGACCGCGGTCAGAGCCTCCGGGTGGCCAGCGTCAGCCGGTCGCGCGCGTCGAACAGCGCGTCCTTGACCATCTGCTCGTGCGCGGGGGTGAGCCGGGCGACCGGCACCGAGCAGCTTATCGCGTCCCGCGCGGGGGTGCGGTACGGGATCGCCACACCGAAGCAGCGCAGCCCCAGTGTGTTCTCCTCGCGGTCCACCGCGATGCCCTGCTCCCGCACCTGGTACAGCTCCTCGATGAGCTTCTCCCGGTCGGTGATCGTGTGCTCGGTGAGGGCGGGCAGCGTCTGCGGGAGCATCTTGCGCACCTGCTCGTCCGTGTACGTGCTCAGCAGCGCCTTGCCGAGCGACGTCGAGTGCGCGGGCAGCCGGCGGCCGACCCGGGTGAACGGGCGCAGATAGTGCTGCGACTGCCGGGTGGCCAGATACACCACGTTGGTGCCGTCGAGCCGGGCGAGGTGGATCGTCTCCGTGGTGTCGTCCGACAGCCGGTCCAGCGTGGGCCGGGCCGCCGCCACGACCTCGTCCCCGTCGATGTACGACGTGCCCACGAGCAGGGCCCTCACGCCGATGCCGTACCGCGTGCCCGTCGAGTCCGTCTCCACCCAGCCGAGATCGACAAGGGTGCGCAGCAGCATGTAGAGACTCGACTTGGGGTAGCCGACGGCCTCCTGGACCGCCGCCAGGGAATGCATGCCGGGGCGTCCGGCGAAGTACTCGAGCAGTTCAACGGTCCGCACCGCGGACTTGACCTGCGCGCCGCCGCCCGTCTCGCCAGCCGACATGCCCTTGACCCTTCGTTCGACGAGGAGCTGAAGTTATAGTCTCCAACAGCCTATTCATCATCAGAGACAGCGTTCAGTATATCGAACACTCCTGGTGGACGACGTACATACTGCGGCATTGCAAGCGGCAGTCAAGCGGAAGGACTCGCGGTGGCAGCAGCACCAGTCTGGAGTGTCGACCCCCGAACCGGGAAGCAGCGGGAACAGGTCGCGGTGGAGGCCACGGCCCAGGAGGTGGACGCCACGGTCCGGGCCGCCCACGAGGCGCGGGGCGCGCTGGCCGACCGCACCGTCCGCTCGGCCTTCCTGCGCTCGGCCGCCGACGAGCTCGAGGCGGCCAAGGACACGCTCGTCGAGGTCGCCGATGCCGAGACCGCTCTCGGCCCGGTCCGCCTCACCGGCGAACTCGCCCGCACCTGTTACCAGTTGCGGGCCTTCGCCGACATCGTCGACGAGGGGGCCTTCCTCGACGTCGTCATCAACCATCCCGACGACGCCGCGACCCCGCCCGTCCCGGACCTGCGCCGCTACAAGGTTCCGCTGGGCGTCGTCGCCGTCTACTCGGCCTCCAACTTCCCCTTCGCCTTCTCCGTCCCCGGCGGCGACACCGCGAGCGCCCTCGCGGCCGGCTGTCCCGTGGTCGTCAAGGCCCACCCCGACCACCCCGGCCTGTCCGAGCTGGTCGCCAAGGTGCTGCGCCGGGCGGCAGCCCCGCACGGCATCCCCGAGGGCGTGCTCGGCCTGGTGCACGGCTTCGAGGCCGGCGTCGAGCTGGTCCGGCACCCGCTGGTCGCGGCGGCCGGCTTCACCGGATCGGTACGCGGCGGCCGGGCCCTCTTCGACGCGGCGGCCGCCCGCCCGGTCCCCATCCCGTTCCACGGAGAGCTGGGCTCCCTGAACCCGGTCCTCGTCACGGAGGCCGCCGCCGCCGAGCGCGCCGAGGCGATCGGCGCCGGGCTCGCCGGATCGATGACGCTCGGCGTCGGCCAGTTCTGCGTGAAGCCGGGACTCGTCCTCGCCCCGGCGGGCGCGGCCGGCGACCGCCTGGTCAAGTCCCTGACCGACGCCGTCAGTGACACCGACGCCGGTGTCCTGCTCGACCACCGCATGCGCGACAACTTCGTCGCCGGGGTCGCCGAGCGGGCCCAGCTGCCCGACGTGGAGTCCCCGGTGACGCCGGGCGCGGGCGGCGAGCACACCGTCAGCGCCGGCTTCCTCACCGTCCCGGCGAGCAGGCTCGCCACGGACGGCGAGCACGACCTGCTCCTGGAGGAGTGCTTCGGCCCGGTCACCGTCCTGGTCCGCTACGAGGACGACGCCGAGGTCCGCTCCGTCCTCTCCCGCCTCCCCGGCAACCTCACCGCCACCGTCCACCTCTCCGAGGAGGAGGGCGCGGGCCAGGGGCGGGGCGCGGAGATCCTCGGCGAGCTGACCCCGCTCGCCGGCCGGGTGCTCGTCAACGCCTGGCCGACCGGTGTCGCGGTCGCCCCGGCCCAGCACCACGGTGGCCCCTACCCGGCGACGACCTCCACCTCCACCTCGGTCGGCGGCACCGCCATCGAGCGCTGGCTGCGTCCCGTCGCCTACCAGAACAGCCCGCAGGCCCTCCTGCCGCCGGAACTGCGCGACGACAACCCGCAGGGGCTGCCGCGCCGGTTCAACGGCCGGCTGGAGCGCTGACCGCGCACGGCAGGCAGCCGCAGGGGGCC
>NZ_JBHXQZ010000114.1:0-23530 GCF_042717095.1 Streptomyces sp. NPDC058632
CAGCCTGGCCGGTCGGCCAGGTCCGGGACTCCGCCCCCGTCTCCCGGTCTCCCGCCGTTGTCCCCTGTCCGCGCCTCCCCGCTCACTGCGGCCAGGCACACGCCAGGACGGGCCGCAGGCACGGGATTCCGGAGAGTGCGGGGGTTTATACGGACTGCTGGCGAAGGCAGTGACAGAGGAAGTCCGTGCGTAAAGGCGTGGTCTGACGGGCCGACGGCCGCTAGGCTCAAAGATCCCCAGGAGCCCTCGACGAACCGGACACGGACTCGGGGCAGACGGCTATCAGAGAGAGCGTACTCATCCGATGAGTGCAGGTGGCGCGGCACAGACGCCGGATCCCGAGCTTGCCGAACTCGCCCGGAATTCCCGCAACTTCGGATTTCTGTACGACCATCTGGCGCTGCTCGTCGCCTACGGCACCGCCGCCGAGGCCTACGTCTTCACCGACCCGAACACCTCGCTCATCAAGTCCCGCCAGTTCGGCGAGGCCCTCGCTGCCGACCTCGTCCTCCGGGGCCGGGTCCAGTACGCGGGCAGTAAGCAGATCGAGCGGTTGGCAGCTCTGGACCGAGAGGGCTACCTGCACGGCAACGTGAAGGACGCCTTCCACGAGGTCCGAGTACTGGGCAACAGGGCCAGTCACGACGGCTACAACGACCCCGACGACGCGTTCAGGGCGCTGCGGACCTGCCACCGCTTGGGCGTCTGGTACTACCGTCTGCTCACCGCCTCCCGGGACCAGCGGACCTTCGTCCCGCCGGACCCGGACCGCACTCCGGCCGCCGAGAACCGTGCGCTGCGCTCGCAGGTGGCCGAGTCGCGTCGTGCCCTTCAGGAGGCACGCCTCAGCTACGAGGGCCAGGCGAGCCAGGCGCAGGCCGAGCAAACCGCACGCACCGCTGCCGAGCAGGAGCTGGCCGCTGCCACCGCCGAGCGTGAGGAGCTGGCCCGCCAGGTCGAGGCCATGCGCGACCGGCTCGCGGCGCTCCAGCAGGCGCAGTCCGCCGACGACAACCGCCTGCTGTACGCACGGGCCACCAGTCCGGCAGCCGCCTCCGAGGCCGTGGCCGAACGCGCCCGGCTGCTGGACAACGCCGAGCAGGCCGCCCGCGAGCCGCTCACCGAAGCCCAGGTGCGGGTACGCCTGGACGAGATGCTCACCGAGGCGGGCTGGAGCGTCCAGGACGCGGGCGCCGACCTCAACCTCTATGTGCAGGGCGACCGGCGCGGCAGTGGCGTCGCCGTCCGCGAGGTGACCACCGCGAAGGGCCGCGCCGACTACGCGCTGTATGTGGAGCGCAAGCTGGTAGGCGTGATCGAGGCCAAGCGGGAGGGTGCCGACCTGACCGCCGCCCAGGAGCAGGCCGACCGGTACGCGGACCATCCCACCGACGCGCAGCAGCGCCTGATCGCCTGGCGTACACCGCTGCCGTTTCGCTACGTCTCGGACGGCGGCGAGACCCGGTTCCGTAACACCCTCGACCCGGACTCGCGTACCCGGCGCATTTTCTCCTTCCACCAGCCCCGCACCCTCGCCCGGTGGATCCGTCAGGCGGAGCAGGATCCGCAGGCTCCCTCCTACCGCGCCCGCCTGCGCCTTCGTATGCCCGAGCTCGACGAACGCCCGCTGCGTCCCGCGCAGATCAAGGCGGTGCGCGAGGTCGAGAAGTCCGTCGCGCTGGGCAAGGGCCAGCAGGGCACCGGCCAGTCCCGCTCCCTGGTGCAGATGGCGACCGGCGCCGGTAAGACGTACACGGCCGTCACGTTCGCGTACCGGATGCTCAAGCACGCCCAGGCGGAGCGTGTGCTGTTCCTGGTGGACCGCAACAACCTGGGTGCCCAGGCGCAGACCGAGTTCGAGAACTTCGTCACGCCCGACACCAACCGCACCTTCGCCGACCTGTACAACGTGCAGCGTCTCGGCGCCGAGGGCATGAACCCGTCCGCGAAGGTCGTCGTCTCCACCGTGCAGCGCCTCTACATGGAGCTCACCGGCGCGAGCGTGCCCGCGCGACCGGACTCGGCGGAGGGCGAGGAGGACCACTCCTACGACGTGGCCGCGGACATCTCCGTCGGCTACAACGCGAACATCCCGCCGGAGTCCTTCGACCTGATCGTCGTCGACGAGTGCCACCGCTCCATCTACGGCAAGTGGCGTTCCGTCCTGGAGTACTTCGACGCGCCGATCGTCGGCCTGACCGCGACACCCGTCGCCCAGACCTTCGGCTACTTCAACGGCAACCTGGTCAGCGAGTACACCTACCAGGAGGCGGTCGCCGACGGCGTCAACGTCGACTTCCAGGTGTACGAGATCCTCACCCGGATAACGGGGGAGGGCGGCGCCATCGCCCGCGGCATCATCCCCGTCCGCGACCGGCGCACCCGGCGGCAGCGCTACGAGGACTTCGACGAGGACGTCACCTACGGCGCCAAGGAAGTCGGCGTCGGCGTGATCAGCAAGGACCAGCTGCGCACGGTGATCCGTACCTTCCGTGAGCGCCTGTTCACCGAGATCTTCCCCGAGCGTGCCAAACGCGACCGGCAGACCGGCGAACTGCTGTGGGAGGAGATGTACGTCCCCAAGACGCTCATCTTCGCCAAGAACGACAACCATGCCGAGGAGATCGTCGAGGTCGTCCGGGACGTCTTCGGCAAGGGCGACGACTTCTGCGCGAAGATCACCCACGCGGCGAGGAAACCCGCCGAACGTCTCTCCGCCTTCCGTAACCTGCCCCAACTGCGCATCGCGGTCACCGTCGACATGATCGCGACGGGGACGGACGTCAAGCCGCTGGAGTGCCTGCTGTTCCTGCGGGACGTCAACAGCTGGGCCTACTTCGAGCAGATGAAGGGCCGGGGCGCCCGCACCCTGTCGCTGACCGAGTTCGAGCGGGTCACTCCGGGCGTCGGCCCCAAGACGCACTTCGTGATCGTCGACGCGGTGGGGGTGACCCGCAAGGAGAAGGTGGACGCGGGACCGCTGGAGCGGCACACGGAGAAGGACCTCAACCTCGAGAAACTCCTCCGGCTCACCGCGCGGGGTCTCGCGGAGGACGAACACGTCTCCACTCTGGCCTCGCGCCTGGCCAAGCTCGACCTCCAGTTGACGGACGAGGAACGGGCCGAGATCGAGACCCTCAGCGACGGCGTCCCGCTGAAGACCCTCGTGCACAACATGGTCGAGGCCGTCGCCGTCGACGAGCAGGCAAAGACCCGGGATGCCGCGGAACGGCTGGGCCTCGACCCGGACAAGGCGGTCAGGGCTGCGGTGGACCGTGCTTTGCAGCCGCTGGGTTCCAATCCGCCGCTACGTAAGCGGCTGCTGGAGATGCGCCGTGCGAAGGACATCCTGTACGACGAGACCAGCCGCGACGCCCTCGTCTCCGCCGGCGCGGTCGCGGAGGACGAGTCCACGGCCCGCAACACCGTCCGTGACTGGAAGGCGTACGTCGACGAGCACCGGGACGAGATCGCGGCGCTTTCCCTCGCCTTCGCCGCCGGTTCGCAAGTCCCGCCGCGCGAGGCCCTGCGGCGCCTCAAGGACCTGGCGCGGTCCGTGGCCCGCCCGCCGCGTGCCTGGACGGCGGACCGGCTGTGGCGTTGCTACGAGAAGGTGGGCGAGGCCGGGACGGTCGACCGATCCGTCGCCCGGACCGCGGTCGACCTGCTCGCCCTGCTTCGGTACGAACTCGACGGTGGCGCGGAGAACGGTGCGGACCGGCCGCGCCCGCATGGTGAGGCGGTACGGGAGCGGTACGCGGGGTGGCTGGCGAGGCAGGAGCAGGCCGGTGTGACCTTCACCGACAACGAGCGCTGGTGGCTCGACCACATCGCCACCGCCACGGTCAAGCATGTACGCTTCGACACCGCCGACCTCGACTACGCCCCGTTCATCAAGCGGAATGGCACGGACGGCTTCCTCGCGGAGTTCGGCGAGACGAGGGCGGAAGAAATCCTCGACGAACTGGACAGGGAGCTGGGCGCGTGACGCTGGGGCTGAGTGCGGCTGAGGGGGACGGGGCCGAGGGGGCTTCGGGGGGGCTTCCGGCGGGGTGGGCCTGGGCCACGGTCGCCGAGCTGTGTGACGTCAATCCTCGCGGCTTCGATGAGGAGCCCGAAGATGATGACCTGGTCTCTCAGGTTCCCATGGCAATGGTCGAGGCCGGGACGGGGCGCCTGGACGCTTCGACGCAGGTGCGGTACGGAGACTTCAAGAAGAAATCCCTGACCCGGTTCCAGGAGAACGATGTTCTCTTCGCGAAAATTACGCCGTGCATGGAGAACGGGAAGATCGCGAAGGCGCAGGCGCTGGCCGGCGGTCGAGCTCTCGGTAGCACCGAATTTCACGTTCTTCGCAGTCGGGGGGCTGTCCTTCCTGAATACTTGATGCACTATCTTATGCAGCGTTCAGTGCGAATCGTCGCTGAACGGCATATGTCTGGCGCTGTGGGGCAACGGCGTGTGCCTCGTCCCTACCTTGAATCACTCGAGATCCCTGTGCCGCCTCTTGAGGAACAATTGCGGATCGTTACCGAGGTCGGACGCCAGGTGGCCCACATAGAGGCTGGCGAGCGGGCTGTCTCCCTCGCGGTCGAGCGTGCGGTCGACCTCCACGCAAGTATCGCGGACGGTGCAATTGAGCAGCTTTCCGACGCCCCAATGGTGAAGCTGGAGTCAGTGTTGCGCGAACCGCTGCGCAACGGTGTCTCGGCGAAGGCGACCAACAGTGGGGCTGGAATTCGCACCCTCACCCTGACCGCAGTCACCCGAGACAACTTCAGCGACCAGTTCACCAAGATTACCGGCGCAGATCCAAAGAAGGCGAAGAACCTCTGGCTGGAGGACCAGGATATTTTCATCCAGCGGTCGAACTCAGCCGAGCTGGTCGGGACGTCAGCTATCTACCGGGGGGCTGAAAATTGGGCGATCTATCCCGACCTCCTCATCCGCGTGCGGGTGCAGCGTGACCAGTCTTTGCCTGATTATGTAGCTTTGGTCTTGCGTACGAGTCGGGTCCTTTTCTATTTGCGCCAGAATGCCCGTGGGCTGTCAGGGTCGATGCCGAAGATTGATCAGACGACGATCGAGAACGTGGAGTTTCCGTTGCCTTCCTTGCCGCGCCAGAAGGAAGCCATAGATTGGGTGGCCCGGCAGGAAGCGTCCCTGGAACCCATCCTGTCCTCGATCAACGATGCCCGGAACAGAAGTACCAATCTCCGCGCCTCCCTCCTCCGCGCAGCCTTCACCGGCGCCCTTGTCCCTCAGGACCCTGCTAACGAACCGGCATCAGTACTGCTCGACCGGATCCGCGCTGAGCAGAAGGCGAGGCCTCCCCGTAAGCGCGCCGCGCGCAATCCCCGTTCCACCCCGCCCGGTCAGGAAGAACTGCCCTCATGAGCACCACCCCCGCTCCAGTGAACAGCGCCACGTCTCCCCGCCGGTCCGCCGGAGAGACGACCTCGACACTCGTCAACCGGCTCTGGTCGTACTGCGAG
This sequence comes from Streptomyces sp. NPDC058632, assembly GCF_042717095.1. Lineage (NCBI taxonomy): Bacteria > Bacillati > Actinomycetota > Actinomycetes > Kitasatosporales > Streptomycetaceae > Streptomyces > Streptomyces sp. NPDC058632. The sequence continues at coordinate 5,496 of NZ_JBHXQZ010000114.1, forward strand.
CTGCTCCGGCACTCCGGCGTCTCCACCCTCGACTACGTCGAGCAGCTGACCTACCTCCTCTTCCTGAAGATGGCCGACGAGCGTGCCAAGCGCCCGGCGAGGTTTCGTAGGAATGAGCCCGAGGAGGCGCTCGTCCCCGAGGGCCTGGACTGGCCCAGCCTCACCAGTCGGTCGGCCGAGGACCTCTTGGAGCACTACGAGCACATTTTGCGGGAGCTCGGCCGCAAGGGCGGCACCATGCTCGGCGAAGTCTTCACCAAGGCGCAGAACAAGATCCACGAACCGGCCGTTCTGGACCGGCTCGTCAAGGACCTGATCGACCCCCACACCTGGACCCGCGAGAACCAGGACCTCAAGGGCGACGCCTACGAAGGCCTCCTCCAGCGCGGTGCCGAGGACCGCAAGACCGGAGCCGGCCAGTACTTCACCCCCCGCCCGCTCATCGACGCCATGGTCGACTGCGTGCAGCCCAAGCCCGGTGAGTCGATCACCGACCCCGCATGCGGCACCGGCGGCTTCCTCATCGCCGCGCACGCCCACATCGCCGAGCGCTATGAGGACGAGCTCTACGGCGACCAGGCCCGCAAGCTCCAGACGGGCGCCATCACCGGGTACGAACTGGTCCGGGAGACCGCCCGGCTGGCGCTCATGAACATGCTCCTGCACGGCATCGGCACCTCCGATGGCCGCCCTCTCATCACGGTCCAGGACTCCCTTGCGAAGTCGCCGCACAAGTTCTACGACATCGTGCTCGCCAACCCGCCCTTCGGCGTGGGCTCGGTGACCGGCGAGGCCTATACCGCCCGCAAGGACTTCTGGACGCAGACCACCAACAAGCAGCTCAACTTCGTCCAGCACATCTACACCCTGCTGAAGACGAACGGCCGGGCCGCGCTCGTCCTGCCGGACAACGTCCTGTTCGAGGGCGGCGCCGGTGCGGAGATCCGCCGCCGCCTGCTGGAGCTCACCAACGTTCACACGCTGCTGCGGCTGCCCACCGGCATCTTCTACGCCAACGGCGTCAAGGCGAACGTCCTGTTCTTCGACAAGGTCCCGCCCCGCCCCGGCGGCAAGCCCGCCACCAAGCAGCTCTGGGTCTACGACTTCCGCACCGACCAGAGCTTCACCCTCAAGCAGCGCGCCCTGCGCCGCGAGCACCTCGACGACTTCGTCACTGCCTTCCACTCCGGAGGCAAGGACTACTCGGCCCGAAAGCCCAGTGAGTGCTTCCAGCCTTATGAGTACGATGAGTTGATCGCACGCGACAAGGTCAACCTCGACTTGACGGTGCTTCAGTCCGCCTCCGCTTCCTCCGCCCCGCTCGCGCCTCCGGACGTGATCGCTCAGGAGATCGTGGATGAACTGGAAAGCGCTCTGGCCGAGTTCACTGCCGTCGCCCAGGCCCTGAAGAAGGCCGTGGGCACGGCCGCCGGTCCCGAAACGGACCAGGCCGAGGGTGACCCCACGAACAGCACCACTACTGGCACCACCGAAGAGACAGACCAGGAGCGGTAGTCCGGCTCTCGGCCCCTTTGGCCACCCGGCCCAGAGGTCCCGTCGGCGGCCACTCCGTCAAACGGGACGGAACGGTGTGTGGGTCCGTACACGCGTATGGGCCCACACACCGTTCCGGGACAGACACAGGGACTGGGTGAAACATGGTCAACGGGCTCGGTAACGGCGTGACAGGAACGGCCGCAGGGGGTGTGGCGGAGAGACTCTGGACCGGAGAGGGCATTGCCGCACGGCTCCTGAGGTTTTACGACGAGAAGACCAGCACCCGCGCCATCACGCGCCTCCAGTTCGTGGAGCACGTCGGCTACCTGCTCTTCCTGAAGTTGGACCATGAGCGCTCACAGCGGCCGGGACGGTTCGCCCGCAAGTCCGTTGCCCCCGAAGGAGCCTGGCCGAAGCTCACGGACCTTGGCGGAGACGCCCTGTACAGCGGATTCACCGATCTCATGCGTGAGCTCGACAACCAGGCACCCAACCGCTCCGACCGGCGGATCGCCGGCATGGTCTTCCGTGATGCCCAGCCCTGGGACCTCGGCCGCATGGCCGAACTCGCCAAGCTGATCACGGAGCAGATAGATCCCTATCAGTGGCGGCTCATACCCCAGACCGAACTGGGGCGAGCCTTCACCATCATGCTGCGCGCCTGCCGGGAAGACATCGACCGAAAGATCGACACCGGCCAGACGCTGACACCGTTTCCCGTCCTGAACGCTGTCGTCAAGGTCCTCGACGTGGGCCCCGACGACATCGTCATCGACCCAGCCTGCGGCACCGGCTCCACGCTCATCGCGGCCTACCAGGAGATGCAGTCCACCGACCCGGCCGCCATTGCCGGAGCGGACCTGGACGCCCAGATGTGCCGACTCGCCACCCTGAACATCCTGTTCAACACAGGCCGCCCCTTCTCCGACCCCGCGCCGGTGAAGCTCGCGGACACCCTCACGCACAAGGCCCCCGTGGTACGGGCGGACAGCACCCTTCCGACCGTGGCCATCTGCAACCCGCCCTTCAGGAGCGACGGTGTGGTCCCGAACGCCACCATGCGGGACGACTTCCTCGCCTACGGCGACTTCCCCACCAACTTCCTCCAGCACCTCATGGTCACTCTGAGGTCAGGGGCACGGGCTGCGGTGTTCGTACCCGACGGCGTACTGTTCGGCGGAGGCGCGGCAGCCACCGTAAGGCGCGCGCTGCTGAAGAACTGCGACGCGCACACGCTCCTGCGGCTGCCCACCGGTATGTTCCACCGCAAGGGCGTGAAGTCGAACATCCTCTTCTTCACGAAGTCCACCCCCATGCCGAACGGCCAGCCCGTCACACGGAACCTGTGGGTCTACGACGCCCGCACGGGCAACCACCGCACGGACACCGGGAACCCGGTCACGGAGGCCGACTTCGACGACTTCGTCGCCGCGTGTATGCCTGGTGGGGACATCACCGACCGCACCGAGTCAGAACGCTTCCGTCGCTACCCGGTGAACGAGCTGCTGGACCACCCGGCCGTGACCTTCGATCTGAAGGCCAACCTCGCGCCGGAGGCGGACGACTTCGGCTCCCCGAAGGAGATCGCCACCGAGATCGCCGATCTGCTCGACACCGCCGCAACGCACTTCCGTGAGGTTGCGGAGGCTTTGCCGTAGATAGGGGTGGGGGCTACTGCGCTCAGCAGCCCCCCCACGTTCACTCAGCCCGCCGCGGCGAAGGCCACGAACGTGGCCCAACCGTCTGCCCGCACGGAGAGGTGTGGCCGGTGCACGTCCTTGGAGTCACGGACATGGATTACGACGGTGTCGACCGCGACCTCCACGCACTCGCCTCCCTCGTTACCGCTGTAGCTGCTCTTGCGCCAGACGAGCTGTCGGAAGCTCTCAGCACTCATCTTCGGTCTGCATCCTCTCGATCAGGGCCAGAGACTCTCGCGGAGTGAGTGCCTGTGCCCTGATGCTGCCGTAGCGTGCGGCCAGAATACGGACCTCGTCCATGTCCGTGGCCAGACGTGCGACGGCCTGTACTTCCGTGTACCCCACCTGAGACTTGTTCTTTGGCGTCAGCAAGGTGAACGAACCGCCCATGCAAGCGTGCTCGGACCGGTCCGTGGGCATTACCTGCAACTCGACTGTGCGGAGCCGCCCGAGTTCGAGCAGCCGGGTCAACTGCTCCTTGTGGACCTCGGGGCCGCCGATCGGTCGACGAAGCACCACCTCTTCGATCACGGCAGTCACTATGGGCGGGGGCCATTGGGCCAGGATGTGTTGGCGGTCCATCCTTGAGGTCACCCGCTGTTCGATGGTCTCCTCCGTCAGTAGAGGCTTCCGCATCTCGTACAGTGCGCGCGTTCGCCGCTCGGTCTGGAACAGTCCCGGGACGTCATGGTTGTTGTAGAAGTTGATCTCAACCGCCTCCCCCTCCAACCGCGCATAGTCCCGGAACCAAGCCGGGTGCCGGACCCGCGCACGGGCCTTGGCCCGCGCCACGTCCTCCTTCGTCGCCTTCAGTAGCCCGCCCGCGTCGAGCAGGTCGTCCGCCGCGTCGAGGAAATCGGGTTGAGGCGTTCTGCGGCCCCGTTCCAGGGACGAGACCTGGTCCTCGCCATACCCCAGCCGGTCGCCCAACTCCTTCTGGGTCAGGCCGGCGCGCTCCCGCAGGAGTTTGACCTGTCTGCCGACAGCCCGGTTCAGGTCGATGAGGCCGTCCGCGTCCTCCGAGGGCTCGGGGCGGCCTTCGGTGTCGTTCTGACGGGGTCCCGATGTCATCACGCTTCCCCCAACTCACCTGCCCCCGCCCGGTTACTCCCGTCAGAACGGACACGCAACCGTCAGCGGCGGTACAGGCGTGTGCCGTACCGATGGTTCTTCTGGTCAGCGTACGACCAGTCGGACACGCTTTGTCACATGAAGTACGAAATCCGTGACCATTCCTGTCTGCCCCGCCGTGCCCCCATGCCTGCCCCCTTCCGTCAGCAGTTCAGCTCGACCGGACGCGGCGCACGACTTGCCCGTCTCCTCGCGGCTCAGCAGTTGGCGGACTGGGGGTGGGCCAGGGGCGGTGAGTGCCTGGAGGCCGCCGAACTGGTGGTGGGTGAACTCGCCGCGAACGCGGTCACCCACGGCCGCGTGCCCGGGAGGGACTTCCTGCTCACGATGACGCTGGTCAGGCCACCGGAGGACGGCTCCGGCACCCTCCGGATCGAGGTGGCGGACAGCAGGGGGGAGCGGTTGCCCTCCTCGATGCCGAAGCCCTGTCCGGACGGAGAGCGCGGCCATGGACTGGTCCTCGTGAGCGCGCTCGCGGCCCGGTGGGGCGTCGTACCCCGGTCACCCTCGGGAAAGACCGTATGGGCCGAGCTGCAGAGTCCGCCAGGATGAGGCGGCACGTGATCTCAACCGCCCGCCTCCCCCTACCCGGCGGCTACGACAGGTGATCGTTCTCGGCTGTCTCCGCTGCGGCGATCCGCTGCCATAGCCGCTCCGCGATCTCGACCAGCGTTCCCTCGCCCGGCACCCGCCACTGCTTGGGCCCTTGGACCGCGCTCCACTGCTCCTTCCAGTCGGCCTCGTTCCACATCTGGGAGACCAGCCCCGTCGGCGAGTAGCGCTTGCCGTTGGCCTCCCAGAGGAGCGGCGTCTTGCGGTCGTTCACCCAACTCGCGCGGCGGCGCCGAGGGTCGGCGTTGAGCCAGGCGCCGATGGCGAGTTCCTCGACGGCGCTGGGGGCGTACTCCAGGCGTGTCCCCTCCTCGATCGCATCGTGGTCGACCAGCAGGCGCACGGTCTGAGGCCTGCGCTGCCGCGTTCGTCCAACGGTCTTCAAAAGCGCTGCCAGGTTCATGGGAGAGTTCGGTCCGGCACCGCGTTCGAGCGTGCCGAGCACTGCCGAGACCAGGCGCGCGCAGCGTTCCTCGTTCGCGAACGTACTGGTGACGAAGCTCTTGGGGGTGAAGAGGGCGTCGACCAGGCTGATGAGTCCCGCCAACACCTGGCTTACCTGGCCTGGAGTCTCAGTAAGTACGCCCTCCCAGTCGCCATCGGACTCTTCGAACCGGTCCCGCCCAATGCGCTGGAAGACCAGGTGGGCGGCGAGGAGAGCGCCACTGTCCGCGATGGCGGCCGGCCGGCCGGTGAGCTTCGCCCGGGTCTTCGTCAGCTCGTCCCGTACCAGGCGCAATACCTGCACCGCACGCCAGATCTGCAGAGCACTCGGCTGCTGCCCGAAGAGGCGGGTATAGGCGCCGTTGGGCCCTTCGCTCCACAGAGCGTTGGTCGATCCCTTGACCCGTACGGCGAGTGAGGAGTCCCGGTGCATGCAGGCCAGGGCGGTGGCCGCCTCCGTGACCGAACAGCCCGAATCGGGCGCGGGGTCCAGCTCGCCCCGCCGAAAGACATACTCCTTGTCGAGGGAGATGCGGAAGTCCTTCTGGATCTCGCCCTGGACGGGGTCGATGGCTATGAAGTCCCGGCGCTCCATGTGGTTCTGGGTGTTGGTCGCCTTGGTGATGGAGCGGCCGAAGCCCTCCGGTGTTCCTTCCAGGGAGATGACACGCACCATCACGGAGGCTTCCACAACGGCGTCCGAGTCCTTCTCGTAGGCCCGGAACGCGGAGGTCACCGTCTGTGCGCCGTTGACCACGCTGGCGTTGGTCAGGGTGAGAACGGTCGGCTGCCCCACCGCCCGCTTGAAGGGGTATTCCTGCGTGATCCTGTCGCACTGCACGGTGATGCCGTTGTGGCGGTAGAGGAAGCCCTCGGGGTCCTCCAGCAACGAGTCGACCATGGTCTGGTTGACGCCGGTCAGCCCCAGCGAGCGGCGGACGTTGCGGTCGTAGAGGCGCTCGCCGTGCCCTTCATGCTCGTCCTTGCCGCCGTACCAGCGGGCCAGCTGATCGGCACTGACCTCGCCGATGACCGCCTTGAACGGGGTCTCGCGGGTGTACCACTCCCGGTTCATGGTCGCCTTGAGGGTGATCGGCTGCGGCTCCAAGTCCTCCCGGACGGCCCGGTGGAAGTCGGCCTGGTTCACCACCCGATACGCGACGGTCCGTCCGAGCCCGCCGAACTCACGGGCTGCCTCGTCCAGGATGTCGCGGGTTTCCTGGGAGAGGCGGCCGTCTCCCATGAGCGCGATGACCAGGTTCACCTTGCAGGTGGGAAGCTGGAGGACACCGTGGACGCGGTCCGAGAGGAGCTGCAGCCGCTCGTTGAAATGGTCGAGGTCACGGTTGTCGAGCTTCTTCAGCCCGTGCACCAGCTTGAGTGCTGCCTCCGTGTCGAAGCCGGCCGTCCCCTTGTCCTTCCACTTGGCTTGGATCAGGTAGATCTCGGAACCCGACGCGGAGAACGCCACGCTGTCGATACCGAAGTCGTCACGGCCGTCAATGACCCCGGCCGCGGCCTCGTCCGACGTGCAGTCCGTGAGGATGCGGGCCGCCTTCGCGGAGACGGCCCGCGACAACAGTGCCGTCTCGCGCTCCTTGGGGTCCTTCTTCACGAAGTCGTCCATGGAGATCCGCTGCCCGAACTCCTTCAGCAGCGCCTTCCTGATGTGCTGAACCTCCAGCGGCATGTTCTGCCCGCCCTGCGTCATGCATCCCCCAACACCGAGGTCTCGACCAACCGGTCAGTGTAACCACATCAAATGATTGCTATCTGGCCAAATGGCCTGCTCTGTAAGGGATTTGAGGTTGACGAGGGTATCCTGTGGGCTGAAAAGAAACCGGTCGCCCTGTTAGGCATCGCGCGGACATCGGTTGCACGCGGCCATGTGCCCGTGTTGTGGTGTAGCGGATCATGGGTTACGCGTTCTGGTGCGAGCCCGCTGACGATCTCGGCGGACGCCGCTCTCCACGAGGCGCCCTGCTGAGGCGGGTCGGACCTCCGGTTCGGCGGAACCACTCTCCCCGGCCCGCGGATTCCGGTGCTTTGATCGGCTGCACCATCCGGAGGGACACCATCTGTGCGCTGCCCTTGCCCAGGCCGAACACGCCCGCACCCTGCTGACCGGTGCCCCCGGCGACGAGGTGCCGTTCTGGGCGTCGGCCTGGGGTCCACCGGCCGCGTCGGTGTACTCCCGCACTGCCAAGGTCCACGAAACTTTGGGAGACCACCGGACCGCCGCCGAGCAGTACGCGCTGGCCGCCACGGCCCGCCCGGCGGACACCTATGCGCGCATCGTCGCCCTGGACCTGGTCGCGGGCGCGGAGATGCACCTCAAGTGCGCCAGCATCGAGCAGGCGTGCGCCACCTGGCACCGGACCATCGACCACATGGGCGGTGTCCGCTCCGTCCGCACGGAAAAGGCGGTCCACCGCATGCGCAGCGACCTCGCACGCTTTCGGTCCCGTGGCCTGCAGTGCGTGGCCGAGCTCGACGAACGGGGACGCGACTTCCTCGTCGGCGCCTGACCTCAGCGGTCCCCGGAGAAGCGGCGGATGATCGGCTCCAGGTAGTCCGCGTGCGGACCGGGCAGACCGGCCAGTTCGCCCGGTGAGCGGACCAGGGCGATGTCGTCGAGTTCGGGTTCGCGGCTCTGGCTGCGCTCGGCTGCCGCAGCAGCGGTGAAGTCCGCGCGCAGCGTCGCCTCGGGAAGGGGCGGGGCGAGGTAGGTCAGGCCGATGCTGTCGTTCTCGCCACGGGTGACGACCCACAGCTTCAGGTCCTCGGCTGCCGCGCCGATCCCCAACTCCTCGGCGAGCTCTCGCGCGGCCTGGCCGGCCAGTGCCGGCTCGTCCAGAGCCGCCCCGTTCCGGGGAGGCTCCACAGACCCCCCTGGCAGCTGCCAACGGCCCGGGGCGGCCGTAGCGGGCGACATCCTCGCTGCCAGCACACGGCCGTCGTCTGCCGGCTGGACGACGTTCACGAACAACGAGGGCAGTGCGGTGGCGCCAGGAACGCGACGCAAGGCGTAGTGCCGGTAGGTCACACGCACCCAGGAAAGGCGCAGGGTGCGCGGGCCAGTCCGTTCCAGTCCCCCACACGCCACCACAGGCCCGTCGAAGAGGGCGGGGTTGGCCCGGACCGCCATGTCCCACACCCGGTCCCGGGCCTCGGCGTCCTGGGGCGGCAGCGGCGGTTCCGCAGCTTCGGTCAACAGGAGCCGCTCAACGTCGAAGAGGTCAACGCCCGCAGGGGGCAGTCTCTCGGTCACCGGCCCATCGTAGAACCCGCCCCACTCCTGCCCGCCACGAGTGCCTGCTCGTCCCTCAGCAGCGTTCGGTGCTCAACCAGGTCGTCACATCCATCGACGCCCGTACCGCGATCGCCGATCGTCCCGACCCGGCTTCAACCGCCGCAGCGGCACGCTTTTCGTTCGCTCGAACAGGTGAGAGCGCGGCCGGTGAATCGTCGCTTGTGGCTGGTGACGGAGTTCTTACCGGCACCCCGGGTTCCACAGAGTCCAGGGCTCTTGTTTCGGAGAGATTGGTTCGGCCTGCCCGCAGTCCGCGAGGGCCGCCTCCCGGCGTCCTGGCAGCGAGATCGGATGACGTGGATCAAGCCTGAGGTCCTCGGACGGTCCCGTGGGTGGTGGAGAGCTGTCGGTGCGGAGACCGGGCTTGCGCCTCCCCGCTCCTTCGCCGAGTCCGTGCCGCACCGGTACGGCCGCGCGGGAAAGTTCCGGCAGGCCGATGAATCTCCGCGCCCGCGGGCGTCTACAGGTGCAACAGTCCCGAGCGGTATGAGACCAGGAGGCGAAAAGATGAGCACCGAGCAGACCACCCCGGCCGGCGGCTTCTCCTACGAGCTGACCCGAACGCTGGACGCCCCCGCGGTCAAGGCGTGGCGGGCGTGGACCACCCCCGAGCAGTATGCCCAGTGGGCCTACGCCGCTCCCGGCTCCGTCGAGATGGACGTACGGCAGGGCGGAGCGTGGAAGGCCATGACGGTCACGCCCGACGGCGGACGGTTCCCGCTGACCGGCTCCTATCTCGAGGTCGTCGAGAACCGCCTCCTGGTGATCGGCATGGACGTACCCGGCAAGCCCGAGCCCGCGGTCATGACCGTGGAACTCGACGAGCAGGACGACCACCGCACGCAGATCGTGCTCCGGCAGACCTGCGACACCGCAGAGGATCGCGACGCGGCCGAGCAGGGCAGCACCATGCTCCTCGACAGTCTGAACGTCTTCCTGGCCGATGGGGCGAGGGACTGAACCCCGCTCACAACGCACCACCGGCCCCGGATCATTCGGCAGGCCGGAACCGCGCGGGCGTACGCGCGGTGGTGCAGGCGGGGTGGGCCGAACTGGGCGGCTGCGGCGCCGACGTCCTGGCCGTCGGCGACCTCCCGCACGACTGGCTGTTCCCTCGCACCGCCGCCGTCGTCCACCACGCCGGGGCGGGTACCACCGCAGCCGGACTGCGGGCCGGAGTACCCGCCCTGCCGGTCCCCGTCACGGCCGACCAGCCGTTCTGGGCGTCTCGGCCGTCCAGCTGGGAGTCGCTCCCCGGCCTCCGCCGTTCCAGGACCTCACCGCCGAAGCCCTCGGCGCCGGAATCGCGGCCTGCCTGTCCGATCCGGCCCACCGCCGCGCGGCCGAACCCGCCCACGGCACCGCCGCAGAGGACGGCGCCGCTGCGGTGCTCGCCCACATCAGCTCAAGACGCACGGGGTGAACCCGAGGGACGCTCCGTCGCCGTGGTCACCCGGGAAGGCTTCGAGGTGGCGCTGGAGCGTGCGTGCCCGCCCCGCTCCTGACGCACCGTCCACTGCGGCGATGTGGCGCGCACCGCCTTGATTCGTCCGGTCGGGTCCGAGCGGAGGGTGGGGTCCCGGTTCGACGGCCCGGGGCCCCGTGCTGCTGTCGCCCGCTGAGGGCCAGGGCTTCTCGCTTTCCGGTGTTGCGCGAAACTGGCCGGTTTTCGGTGGTTCCCGACCGGGTGTGGGGTGTTGTTCCTGCTTTCGATGGTCCACTTAGGTAACTGGTTGCTTATGGGTGGGGTCGGTCTGTCACCCTGTCGGCATTGATCGAGGTGTATTCGTACGAACTGCCCGGGGAGCTGCCCATGGGGGTCATTCCGACGCAACGGGAGACCTCGCCTGCCGCGTCCGAGGCGTTCGCGCGGGCATGTGCGCGGGCGGACGCGACCCTGCCCGGCGGTTCCCTCGCCCCGGGGTCCGCGCGCGCCCTGGTGCGGGCGGCGCTCGCCGAGTGGACGGAACACGCCCTGCCCGGCGTCGAGCACCTCACCCCCCGCGCCGGTGACGACGCCACGCTGATCGCCAGCGAGCTGGTCACCAACGCCGTCGTGCACGCCGGGACCGAGGTACGGCTCACCTGCACGCTGGAGGAGGACACCGGCGCGCTCGTCATCGAGGTCGCCGACCGGCACCCCTCCCGCGCCCCGCGCGACAGCGGGCCGGACGCGGCGCCCTCCGAGAGCCCCGAGTACGGGCGGGGGCTGCGGCTCGTCGCCGCTCTCTCCGAGGCCTGGGGGATCACGTACCGGCCCGGCGCCCACACGAAGACGGTCTGGGCCCGCATCCCCGCCGGAGGCCTCGCGGCGGACGGCCCGGACGGCGTGACGGACGGCGTGGGTGACTCGGTCGGCGGGGGCGACTGGGGCGACGACGTGTGCGCGTACGTGGAGGAGGCGGAGCCGGACGGGGTGCATGAGGTCCCGGGGTCCGGCGGGGGCCGGGAGGTGTGGCGTGCCTCGCGGCCGTACCGACGGGACGGGGCCTGGCTGGGGCGCGGAGCGCTGTCGTTCCTGGCCGAGGCGTCCGATCTGCTCGCCGGGCAGCTCGACGAGGATCTCGTCGCCGCGCTCACCGGGCAGCTGATCGTTCCGCGGCTCGCGGACTGGTGTGCCGTGTGGCTGGAGGACGGGAGCAGCGGTCACGGCGGCTGGGGCGGAAGCACGTCGGCCGACGGGTCCCGTCTCGCCCGGGTCTGGCACGCCGACGAGAGCCGCGTCGGGGAACTGAGCCGGGTGCTCGAGCAGAATCCGCCGCCGTCCTCCGACCCGTTGTCCCCCGGCCCGCTCGACTACCCCTGGCCCGAGAAGGCGTTCCGGATGCCGGAAGCCGGCCTCGGCCTGCCGGAGGCCGCTCTCGGTCTGTCGGAGAGCCTCGGCGGGGCGGAGGGCTTCCGCATGCCGGGGAGCCTCGGCATGCCCGGGGTCGCGGACGGCGGACCGGCGTACGACTGCGTCGTCTCCGTCTCCCTCCCCGTGCCTCTCCCGCCCCCGGTCTCCGTCCCCGCGCCCGGCGCGGCCCTCGCCTACCGGCTCGTCGCCGGCGGGCGGCCGCTCGGGACGCTGGTGATCGGACGGGCCGGGATCGGGCGGTTCCCGGACGAGATCACCGGGCTGGTGGAGGATCTCGGGCGGCGCGTGGCGCTCGCCATCGGCGCCGCCCGGCAGTACGCCCGCCAGGCCACCATCTCCGCCGTGCTCCAGCGCGGACTGCTGCCCGGCGCCGTCGCCGAGATCCCCGGTGTGCGCTCCGCGTTCGTCCACGAGCCCCTCGACAAGGGCGGACCGAGCGGCGACTTCTACGACCTGTTCCAGGCGGGCGAGGGCCGCTGGTGCTTCGCCATCGGCGACGTCCAGGGCAAAGGGCCCGAGGCGGCCGTCGTCATCGGTCTTGCCCGGCCCTGGCTGCGGCTGCTCGCCCGCGAGGGCTACCGCGTCGCCGACGTCCTCGACCGCCTCAACCAGCTGCTCCTCGACGACGCCACCGAAGCCGCCGACGCCGCCGCCCGCGCCCTCGTCGCCGCCGGTGCCCGCCCCTCCGCCCCGGGCGACGGCCCCCAGACCCGTTTCCTGTCCCTGCTCTACGGCGAGCTCACCCTCCGCGCCGAAGGCGACGGCGGCGCCCGCGTCACCCTCGGCTCCGCCGGACACCCCCTGCCGCTGCTGCTCGCGCCCGACGGGACGGTCCGTACCGTCGCCCGGCCGCAGACCCTGCTCGGGGTCGTCGAGGACGCCACCTACACCAGCGAGACCTTCGAGCTGCGCTCCGGCGACACCCTGCTCTGCGTCACCGACGGCGTCACCGAGCGGCGTTCCGGCTCCCGCCAGTTCGACGACGGCGACGGGCTCGCCACGGCGCTGGCCGGCTGCGCGGGGCTGGACGCCGGGCTGACGGCGGAAAGGATCAACCGGCTCGTCCACGAGTTCGGGGCACGGCCGCCGGCCGACGACCTCGCGCTGCTCGTGCTCCAGGCGGACTGATCCCGCGACGCGGGAGAGGACCGGGACGAGTGCGGGACAATGGAGCACATGCCTTCCGCACTCCCCGACGGCGAGCCCGTCCCCGCCGACGGCGCGCTGCCCGCGTCCGCGCTCGCCGGGGCCGCAGGCCGCCCCCTCGGGTTCTATCTGCACGTGCCGTACTGCGCGACCCGCTGCGGCTACTGCGACTTCAACACCTACACCGCCACCGAGCTGCGCGGCAGCGGGGGAGTGCTCGCCTCCCGTGACAACTACGCCGACACCCTGACCGACGAGGTCCGCCTGGCCCGCAAGGTGCTCGGCGACGACCCGCGCGAGGTGCGCACCGTGTTCGTCGGCGGCGGCACGCCCACCCTGCTGGCCGCCGACGACCTCGTACGGATGCTGGCCGCGATCCGCGACGAGTTCGGGCTCGCGGCGGACGCCGAGGTGACGACGGAGGCGAACCCGGAGTCGGTCGACCCGGCCTACCTGGAGACTCTCCGCGAGGGCGGCTTCAACCGGATCTCCTTCGGCATGCAGAGCGCCCGGCAGCACGTGCTGAAGGTCCTCGACCGCACGCACACCCCCGGCCGCCCGGAGGCCTGCGTCGCCGAAGCCCGCGCGGCGGGCTTCGACCACGTCAACCTCGACCTGATCTACGGCACCCCCGGCGAGTCCGACGACGACTGGCGGGCCTCGCTGGACGCGGCGACCGGTGCCGGGCCGGACCACGTCTCGGCGTACGCGCTGATCGTCGAGGAGGGCACCCAGCTGGCCCGCCGCGTCCGCCGCGGCGAGGTCCCGATGACGGACGACGACGTGCACGCCGACCGGTATCTGATCGCCGAGGAGACCCTGTCGGCAGCCGGCTTCGACTGGTACGAGGTGTCCAACTGGGCCACCTCCGACGCCGGCCGCTGCCTGCACAACGAGCTGTACTGGCGGGGCGCCGACTGGTGGGGCGCCGGCCCGGGGGCGCACTCGCACGTGGGCGGGGTGCGCTGGTGGAACGTCAAGCACCCGGGCGCGTACGCGGCGGCGCTGGCGTCGGGCCGGTCGCCGGGCGCGGGCCGGGAGCTGCTGTCGGACGAGGACCGGCGGGTGGAGCGGATCCTGCTGGAGCTGAGGCTGCGGGAGGGCGTGCCGCTGTCACTGCTGAAGGAGGAGGGACTGGCGGCGTCGCGGCGGGCGCTGGCGGACGGGCTGCTGGAGCGGAGGCCGTACGAGGAGGGGCGTGCGGTGCTGAGGCTCCGAGGGCGGCTGCTGGCGGATGCCGTGGTCAGGGATCTGGTGGACTGATCACTCGGCGGAGTGGATCACCGCGGAACGCGGGTTCGGTCCCTGACCTGGTTCGTAGGCTGCCGTGACGAAGTCGATCAGCTCCTCGACCCTGCCCAGGAGCTCCGGCTCCAGATCCCTGTAGGACCGCACGCGTCCCAGAATGTGCTGCCAGGCCGCCCCCGTGTTCTCCGGCCAGCCCAGTGCCCGGCACACCCCCGTCTTCCAGTCCTGGCCGCGCGGGACGCGGGGCCAGGACTCGATGCCCAGGGACGACGGTTTCACCGCCTCCCAGATGTCGATGTAGGGGTGGCCCACCACCAGGGCGTGCTCACTGGTGACCGCCTCGGCGATGCGCGACTCCTTCGAGCCCGGCACCAGGTGGTCCACCAGGACCCCCAGCCGCGCGTCCGGGCCCGGACCGAACTCCTCGACGATCGCCGGGAGGTCGTCGACGCCCTCCAGGTACTCCACGACGACGCCCTCGATGCGCAGGTCGTCGCCCCACACCCGCTCCACCAGTTCGGCGTCGTGGCGCCCCTCGACGTAGATGCGCCCGGCGCGTGCCACCCGTGCGCGTGCGCCCGGGACGGCCACCGAACCGGACGCCGTACGGGCCGGCCGCGACGGACCGGCGGCCGGCCGGACCAGCGTCACCACGCGCCCCTCCAGCAGGAACCCGCGCGGCTCCATCGGGAACACCCGGTGCTTGCCGAAGCGGTCCTCCAGGGTCACCGTGCCCGCCTCGCAGCGGATCACCGCGCCGCAGAATCCGCTGCCGGGCTCCTCCACCACCAGACCGGGCTCGGCCGGCACCTCGGGGACGGGCCGGGACTTCTTCCACCCAGGGGTCAGGTCAGGAGAGTACTGGCGCATTCTGATGACGATAGGAGAAGCCGGCCCCCGTTCGGCCGAGGATTCAGCACGACACGCCGAAGCGGACCGCGAGGGCGTCGCGCTGGGCCCGTACGAACGCCGCGTCCACCGCCGCGCCGTGGCCGGGGACGTACACCGCGTCCTCGCCGCCCAGGGCCAGCAGCCGGTCCAGGGCGGACGGCCAGTGCGACGGGACGGCGTCGGGGCCCGCCTGCGGTTCGCCGGACTCCTCCACCAGGTCGCCGCAGAACACCACCCCCGGGTCGCCGGGCACCAGCACCGCGAGATCGTGCGCCGTGTGCCCCGGGCCCACGTTCGCGAGCAGCGCCTGCCGTCCGCCGCCCAGGCCGAGCGTCCACTCGCCGGACACCGTGTGCCGGGGACGGACCAGCGCGTCCACGGCCTCCTCCGCGGCCCGCGCGTCCAGACCGTGGCGCACCGCGTCCGCGCGCAGCTCCTCGCGGCCGTCCCGCGCGAGTGCCGTGTCCATGCCCGCCGCGCCGAACACCTCCGCGCCCGCGAACACCGCCGCCCCCAGCACATGGTCGAAGTGGGGGTGGGTGAGCGCGAGATGCGTCACACGCCCCCCGGCGAGCGCCTGCGCCCCGGTCCGCAGCCGCGCACCCTCGCCCAGGGACGAACCGGCGTCCACGAGCAGCACCGCGTCCGCCCCGACGACGAGCCCCACCGTGCAGTCCCACACCGGAAGCCGGCACCGCCCCACCCCCGGCGCCAGCCTTTCCCATCCCGACTCTTCCCAAGCCACCGTCATACCGCGACGCTAACGGCCCACGGCTTTCGCGGCGCGTCCGCGCGGGACCGGCCTTGCCCGGGGAGTACCCCCCGGCCGTACACTGGGCGGGGAGTCTGGCACTCGCGTGCGAAGAGTGCCAGGGCATCCGGAAAACGGACCGGGCGGACGGCTTTTGGAGGTGTGCGTGATGCTCAGTGAACGCAGGCTCCAGGTGCTGCGCGCCATCGTCCAGGACTACGTCGGCACCGAGGAGCCCGTGGGCTCCAAGGCCCTCACCGAGCGGCACAACCTGGGCGTCTCCCCGGCCACCGTGCGCAACGACATGGCGGCCCTGGAGGACGAGGGCTTCATCGCCCAGCCGCACACCAGCGCCGGGCGCATCCCCACCGACAAGGGCTACCGGCTCTTCGTGGACAAGCTCGCCGGCGTCAAACCGATGACCGCGCCCGAGCGGCGCGCCATCCAGAACTTCCTCGAGGGCGCCGTCGACCTGGACGACGTCGTGGCCCGCACGGTGCGGCTGCTCGCGCAGCTCACCCGGCAGGTCGCCGTCGTGCAGTACCCGTCGCTGACCCGCTCGACCGTGCGGCACGTGGAACTGCTCCCGCTGGCGCCCGCGCGCGCCATGCTGGTGCTGATCACGGACACCGGACGGGTCGAGCAGCGCATGGTCGACTGCCCGGCGCCGGTCGGCGAGGCGTCCCTGGCGGATCTGCGCGCGCGGCTCAACAGCCGTGTCGCGGGCCGCCGTTTCACCGATGTACCGTCCCTCGTCGAGGACCTCCCCGAGGCCTTCGACCCCGAGGAACGCGGTACGGTCTCGACCGTGCTCTCCACCCTCCTGGAGACGCTGGTCGAGGAGAACGAGGAGCGGCTGATGATCGGCGGCACCGCCAATCTGACGCGCTTCGGACATGATTTTCCCTTGGTGATCCGGCCTGTCCTGGAGGCGCTCGAGGAGCAGGTCGTGCTCCTCAAGCTGCTCGGCGAGGCGAAGGATCCGGGCGTGACCGTCCGTATCGGTCATGAGAACGCCCATGAGGGACTCAACTCCACGTCCGTCGTGTCGGTGGGCTACGGTTCGGGCGGCGAGGCGGTTGCCAAGCTCGGCGTGGTCGGACCGACCCGCATGGATTACCCGGGAACGATGGGAGCGGTACGCGCAGTGGCACGGTACGTCGGACAGATCCTGGCGGAGTCGTAAGTGGCCACCGACTATTACGCCGTACTCGGCGTGCGCCGGGACGCGTCGCAGGAAGAGATCAAGAAGGCCTTCCGGCGACTCGCCCGCGAGCTGCATCCGGACGTCAACCCGGATCCGAAGACCCAGGAGCGGTTCAAGGAGATCAACGCCGCCTACGAGGTGCTGTCGGATCCGCAGAAGAAGCAGGTCTACGACCTCGGCGGCGACCCGCTCCAGCAGGCCGGCGCCGGCGGCGCGGGCGGCTTCGGTGCGGGCGGCTTCGGGAACTTCTCCGACATCATGGACGCGTTCTTCGGCACGGCGTCGCAGCGCGGTCCGCGCTCGCGCACCCGCCGCGGCCAGGACGCGATGATCCGCCTCGAGGTCGAGCTGGACGAGGCCGCGTTCGGCACGACCAAGGACATCCAGGTCGACACGGCGGTCGTCTGCACCACGTGCAGCGGTGAGGGCGCGGCGCCGGGCACCACGGCGCAGACCTGTGACATGTGCCGCGGCCGCGGCGAGGTCTCGCAGGTCACGCGGTCCTTCCTGGGCCAGGTCATGACCTCGCGCCCCTGCCCGCAGTGCCAGGGCTTCGGCACCGTCGTCCCGAACCCGTGCCCCGAGTGCGCGGGCGACGGACGGATCCGCTCCCGCCGCACCCTGACGGTGAAGATCCCGGCCGGTGTGGACAACGGCACCCGGATCCAGCTGGCGGGCGAGGGCGAGGTCGGCCCCGGCGGCGGCCCCGCCGGCGACCTGTACGTCGAGATCCACGAGCTGCCGCACAACATGTTCCAGCGGCGCGGCGACGACCTGCACTGCACGGTCACCCTCCCGATGACGGCGGCCGCCCTCGGCACCAAGGTGCCGCTGGAGACGCTGGACGGCATGGAGGAGGTCGACATCAGGCCCGGCACGCAGTCCGGCCAGTCGATCCCGCTGCACGGCCGGGGCGTCACACATCTGCGCGGCGGCGGCCGGGGCGACCTCATCGTGCACGTCGAGGTGCAGACCCCGGGCAAGCTCGACCCCGAACAGGAGCGCCTGCTGCGCGAATTCGCCAAGCTCCGCGGCGAGGAGCGCCCGCTGGGCCAGTTCCAGCCGGGCCAGCAGGGCCTGTTCTCCCGGCTGAAGGACGCGTTCAACGGGCGCTGACGGGTAACCGGCGGGTGCTTTCCCGCGGGGGCCGGACGAGGTCCCCGCGGTGCCCCCGGAAGCGGGCCGCGCCCGGGGCACGGTCAACTTCGGAACCGGATCGGGGCGGATCGGGGCCCCCC
>NZ_JBHXQZ010000115.1:0-22744 GCF_042717095.1 Streptomyces sp. NPDC058632
GCCGGGGTGGCGGTGGCGGGGACGAGGACTTCGAGTTCTTCGCGGAGCGCGGGGACGAGGACGAAGCGCGCGGTGTGGTACTTCACCGCGGTCTTGCTGGCCCGGGCGCGGCACGGACTCCAGGCGGGGACTTCGCACTTGGGGCAGTTGTGGCGTTCTACCGCATGTTCCGCTTGATCGGGCGTCGGCTTCATTCGGGAAGTTTCTCAGGAGTGCTTTTCAGAACCCCGGAGGTATGGGAGGTTTTCTGCGGACGATCACCGGGGCAAACCGGGCACGATCCGGGAGTCTCTCAGAACTGTCTCAACTGTTCGTTTACGAGAATCGCCGAGCGTCACACCTGTTGCCAAGAGTTGCGGACGGGCCACTCGACGCCCGCGATGCGGTCGCCAGCAGGGACCACCAAGGCTGTCGCCTGATCGCCAAGACGGCCTTCGCGAACGCTTGCGGGCAGTGGATCACCACGTACGACGCCGAGACCGTCACCTGTAAGGTCTCAAATTTCGCGGCACAATCTTAGCTCTGATGGCACATGATTGGCACTTATGCCATCTTCGTGGGACTTGCTGTTGTCCTGTCGCACTGAGGTTGTCGGATTCTCATTGTGTCGTGCGCTGAGCAACGGCGTTTGCCCCGTACGTGGGGTTTTTCACCCTTGGGGGTGACGGAGGTCCCAGTCCCGATCACTCGGCGTCGGCGAGTAATAGTCAAGACCTGTGGATAAGGATTTTGGCCCACTGGCAGCGGACGCCGCCGCATATGATCAGCTCGTGAACTCCGCCCCTACGCTGCATGCGGGCCCGACACCGTCCGCTCCCGCTCTCCTTCTTCGGCCCTGGTGCGCGGAGGACGTTGATGCACTGGTCGAGGCGTTCCAGGACTCCGCTTTGCGCCACTGGACGAGCACGCCCGTGGAGGACAAGGCTGACGGGGCACGGTGGGTGTGGGCCCAGCAGCGTGGTTGGGCAGCAGGGGACCGGTTCGGCTTTGCCGTCCTTGAGGCACAACCCGATGTGATTCACGGACAGTTGGTGGGTAACGTGGTCCTCAAGGAAGTCGCGTCCGGCAAACCCTCTGCTGAGGTGGGATATTGGACAGCAGCCCATGCGCGGGGGCGGAGTGTGGCCCCGCGCGCTCTTGAAGTTCTCACCGACTGGGCCTTCGACACCTTCGGCGCGAACGGGCTGGAACGTCTCGAACTCCTCCACCAGGAAGACAATCCGGCATCGTGTCGCGTTGCGCAGAAGAGCGGTTACGTGTTCGACAGAGTCCTGCCCGCAGCGCCACCCTCCTTCCCTCTCGATGGCCATCTGCACATACGGCGCACGGGTTTCTGAGACCCACTCTCCTTCTACGGACAGGGTGAAGCTGCTCAGGCCGCCAAGGTCTCGGGGCGTTCGACCAGGTGGCCGCGTTCGAAGCGGGCGCCGGCGCGGACGAGAGCGACGAGGTGGGGTGCGTTCACGGCTCGCCAGCGTGCCTGGGCGGACTCGACGAGCTTGAAGACCATGGCGAGGGCGGCGGCCGCACTGCCAGCGCCGCGGGTGACCTTGGTCCTCAGCCGGACGGTCGCGAAGGTCGACTCGATCGGATTCGTCGTGCGCAGACAGATCCAGTGCTCGGCGGGAAATCGTAGAACGCCAGCAGTTCGTCGACGTCATCAGTGATCTTCCGGGTCGCCTTGGGCCACTTCGAGCCGTAGCTCTTCTCGAACGCGGCCGCCGCCATGAGTGCATGCTCACGGTCCTCGGCGTTGTAGATCTCCTGCAGGGCCTTGTGGGCACCGGGCTGAGCCGATGACGGCAGGGCGTTGACGACGTTGGCCGTTTTGTGAACCCAGCACCTCTGATGGCGGGTTTTGGGGAACAGTCCGAGTCCGCGGGTCCGGGCCAGAGCCTCCTCGCAAGGCTGGCTGCTACTGATGTACAGGTACTGGTCCCACCCCACGTGGATCGCGAAGGTGTTCTCTACCTTCAGTCGGCACCAGACGCCGTTGTCACGCAGCATGGCCCGCACCAGTTCCAGCCCGGTAGTGAGCGGCACCTCTGACCCGTCGTGAAAGCAGGTCAAGCGGGAGGGGAAGAGGCCGTCCAGTCCGAAGCCGTCCACTGGAAGCTCGACGCCGGAGGGTGCGAGGGACGGAACCTGCGGTTCGCGTATGGCCAGGTGAACAACGCCAGTGTCCTGGGCGAATGTCGCGATTGCCCGGAAATAGGTCGTCTCGGCCTCGCCGTGGTCGCTGACGGTGTCCTCGGGACCGGTGTAGTGCCCGTGTCCGTCGCGGTCGGCGGGGTCGTACTCGGTGACGCGGTAAACGTAGGTCAGCACGGCCCCATCCTTCTGCATGGGCATGACGTCACGCCAAGGAAATACCAGGGGACTTGAGACACCGGGGCAGGGAAACGTTTGAGACACGTCAGGAATCCGCTGGTCAGCGCGATGCCTTATGCCACGAGCCGCGAGATCCTACATCACCGACCGCCTGACGGTGGCAATGGACGCCCTCTGAACGCCCTGGAGACCTGATCACGCGGGGGCCGTGGGGCGGGCGCGCACGGGCTCGGGGTTCGCGTATTGCTGTCGCTTACCCCGCTCCGGCGCATGCCTCCGCCTCAGCCAGGTAGCGCGCCACCGGGCCCAGGGTCAGCATTCCGCTGGCGGCGCCGGCGTGTTCGGAACGGGCATCGCGCAGGGCAGCCTCGGCGCGTGCGGCGATTCCGCGCTCGCCGAGGCGTACGGCGGCGCGGGCGGTCAGGCACCACAGCGCCTCCTGCATGTGGTCACGCGGTAGTTCGGGCACCGCGGCGAGGGCGGCACGGGCCTCCTCGACTCGGTCCTGGGCGAGCAGCACGAGGGGTCGCGCCCAGGGCCGGTACGGGCCCCAGTCGAGGTGCGGGTCGGTGGGCGCGGGCCGGTCGTGCAGCAGGCGCAGCCCCAGTAGGGCGAGCGGGAACAGGCCACGGTGCAGCCCCGGCATTCCGGCCGTCTGGAGGGCGTCCTCGGCAGCGCGGTAGTGCGCTGCGGCCGTGGCGGGGGTCGGTCCGCCGGGTTCGGCGCTGCGTGCGGCCGTGGCCCGTGCCCGGAACCACCCGGTAAGGACGGAGACGAGAGGCGCCTCGGTGGTAGCGGCTAGCTGTTCGGCTGCCTTGGCGTGCGAGGTTGCGGCGTCGAGGTCGCCGAGGGCCGAGGCGGATTGCAGACGGACGAGTCGGCCGAGTACTGCGAAGTTCGGCAGCTCGTGCCGGGTGGCCAGGTCGAGGATCTCGGCGCCGATCCTGTCCCGCACCGCCGCGAGCCCGGGGCGGGTGAAAGACTGCAGGAACACCCCGTTGAGGGCGAACGCCAGCAGGGCGGGATCGGTCAGGTCCCGTGCCAGCGCCTCGGCCTGCCGTGCCGCCTGCTGCGCGCGCTTCAGCTCGGTCCTGGACAGATCGGCGCTGCGGCTCTCGACGGCGACCGTGGCCAGGAGGCGGGCGGGCAGGCCGGCGGGGCCGTCAGGGCCGAGCGCGCTGAGCGTGCGCTCGGCAGCCGCGACAACGGCGCGGGACTGCTCGGGGTCGTCGGCCCGGCTCCAGATGGCGGGCACGTCGTAGGCGCCGATGATCCGGGCGGTCAGGGAGAGGTCTCCCGTGCGTTCCGCCGCCTGGACGGCGGCGAGGCGGTCGCGCCGCGAGTGGACGAGGGCGTCGCCACCCGCCAGTGCGAGGGTGCGGGCCAGATCCACGGTGGTGCGCGGGCCGAGACGGACACCATGGCCGGTCCACTCGGTACGTGCGCCTTTGGGGGGCACAGACCCGTTGAGGATGTCCGTCTCCAGGCGTTGGAGGTCGGCACCAGGGTCGAGCCCGAGTTGATCAACGAGCATCGCGCGGGCGCGGCGGAGGGTGGCCAGCGCGTCGGCCTGGCGACCCGCGCGGTGGAGCGCGCGGGTAAGCAGCCCCCAGGCCGGCTCGCGCCACGGATGTTCGGCGACGTGGGCACCCAGTTCGGCGACGAGATCGGCCCCTTCTCCGGAATCGAGGAGGATGCGGGCACGCAGTTCTGCCCCCTCCAACCTCAGCTCCTCCAGTCGGGTCCGCTCGCGCTGCGCCCATGCGGAGCCGGTCACATCGGCGTAGGCGGATCCACGCCAGTCCGCGAGTACCGTGCCGAGGTCGGTCACCGCGTCGGGGTTGCGCCGGGCTCGGGCCAGGGTGTCCTGGAACCGATGGGCGTCCACGTCCTCGCGCGGCAGGCGCAGCGCGTAGCCGGGACCTTCGGTGACGAGTACGCGCGGCGGATTGCGGGGCGGCCGGTCGGGTTCGAGGGCGCGGCGCAGCGCGGCGACGAACGTACGCAAAGCGCCCACGGCGCGGGCCGGCGGATCGGTCCACAGGTCGTGGACAAGGCTGTCGGTGGTGACCATCCGTCCCTCGGCGGCGACGAGCCGGGCGAGTACCTCGCGATGGCGGGGTCCGCCCAGGTCAACCGGACTGCCGTCGTCGCTGAAGGCCCGCACGGCACCGAGCACATCGATTCGCATGCCCCCATCCTCTGTGCCAGGGGTCGGCTGCGCCCAACCGTACTGATCGGCTGCTGATCGCCGTCGCCCAGTCTGATCCGGTCAGTCCCTCACCCGAAAGATGGCCTTTCATGACGCTCACCATTCCCGGCTTCGATCACATCCGCCTGCCCGGTGCGGACGGTGTGGAGCTGGCTGCCGCTGTCGGCGGCAGCGGCAGCCCGGTCGTGTTGTTGCACGGTTTCCCCCAGACTCACCTGATGTGGCGACACGTCGCCGAGCGGCTCGCCGACGGGCACATGGTGATCTGTCCTGACCTGCGGGGCTACGGCGCCAGCGACAAGCCGACGGTCACCGACCCCGATGTGTACGCCAAGCGCACCATGGCCGCCGACGTCGTGACCCTGGCGGCGGCCCTCGGCCACGAGCGCTTTGCCCTCGTCGGCCACGACCGGGGCGCTCTGGTCGCCTTCCGGGCGGGGTTGGACCACCCTGAGACCATCACGCACCTGGGCATCCTCGACATCGTGCCGACGCTCGACATGTGGAACGTCCTGCACGGCGCCTCGGCGGCGGTCGGCTACCACCTTTTCCTCATGGCGCAGCCGCCAGGCCTGCCGGAGGCGATGATCGCCAACAGCGCGGACGCTTTCTTCGGCTCGTTCCTCGACGCCTGGGCCAACGACCCGACCGCCATGCCGGAGGATGTGCGTGCCGAGTACCTGGGGGCGAGCGTCGCGGCGGTGACGTCGATCGTCGCGGACTACCGGGCTTCGGCGGGCATCGACGTCATGCACGACCAAGCGGACCTGGACGCCGGGTCACAGCTGACCATGCCCGTGACGGTCGTCCAGCAGGACTGGGGCGCGCAGCTGGGCTACGACGCTGCCGGGGTGTGGAAGGCGTGGGCGCCGGACCTGGACCACCGGCTGACCCGAGCGGGGCACTTCATGGCCGAGGAGGCACCCGAGGAGATCGCGGCGGCGATCCAGGACCTGCTGGCCCGCTGAGCCTCCTGTTCTCAACTCGCCGGCGCTGGGCCACGGTGAGTCGGCAAGCCCTTCTCTTGATGTTGTCCGAGGTGTGCGGGGTCACAGAAAGCGCGGTCAGGTGCACGGGGGCAGTCCGGCCGGAACGGCGAGTGGTACGGGATGCAGCGCCCACTGTGCGGCACGGGCCCGCGTCCGGCTGCGGGGAGAGGGCTGCGGTGTCCAGCATGATGCACCGCCGCCTGGGGGTGCCTGCCTGTCGTACGGCGCAGCCAGGCGGCGCACTCCAGTTCCTCCCACAGCTCGCCGCGACCGCATGCCGCGCAACAGGCCACCGGGCAGCCGGACGTGGCCACTGGCGCCGGCGCGCAGGGCGCACTGCAGGGCGAGCAGACGGGCGGCGGGGGAGGTGGACTGGGGGACAGCCGCCGCCAGATGGGCGGGCGTTCCCGCACGTGGCTGCGCTCGGCGGGGCCGCCCAGAGGGGCAGGGCTGCACCTGGGGAGTCTCGGCCGGCGGGGGCGAGCCGGGTGTCGGGGACGACGGCCGTGCGGCTGGTGGCGGCCGCGCGGGCCGTGCAGGGGTCGGCGAGACGCCAGGCGTGGCCGCTGCGGTCGAGAGTGAGGGCGAGCAGTACCGGTCCGGCGCATCCGCGGTGGCGCGGATGCCATGAGCATCCTTGTTCGCGGCACTGGCAGGTGCGCAGGTGTCCCGGCAGCGCACCGGCACGTGCGTGACGGGCCAGATGCGCCAGGGCGGCGGACCGCGCCGAGGCGGCCTTGAGGGGAGGGGGAGGCATGGTGCAGTGGGCGCAGACGAGACTCGGGCCGCCCGCTCGCGAACGCAGCTCAACCGTCCAGATGCGCCGCACCGCGGCATGCGCGTCGGCAAGCCTCATCGGCCCGTTGCCACTCTGTCTGTCCCCGCGGTCATGGGGATGTTTCAACCGCAGGCCCCAGGACGCCCACAGAGCACTCCGGAGTCTCCACCGAACGGAACGGTTCACTGGTCGGCGTGAGGTGCAGGTGGAAGCGTGGGTGTGCCAGCAGCCACTTTTTGATCGCGGGCGTCTTGTGGGTGACGTAGTTGTCGAGGACCAGATGCACGTCGAGGTCGGCGGGGACTTCCTTGTCGAGCTTGGCGAGGAACTTCTTGAATTCCACGGCCCGGTGCCTGCGGTGCAGGGAACCGATCACCTTCCCCGTGGCGACCTCCAGCGCCGCGAACAGGGTGGTCGTGCCGGCGCGGACGTAGTCGTGGCTGCGTCGTTCGGGGACGCCGGGCATCATCGGCGGGACGGGCTGGGGCCGGTCGAGTGCCGGGATCTGCGACTTCTCGTCCAGGCAGAGGACCAGAGCCTTCCCCGACGGGTCGAGGTAGAGGCCCACGATGTCGCGGACCTTGTCGATGAACAGCGGGTCGGTGGACAGCCTGAACGTCTGCGAACGGTGCGGTGCCAGCGCGAAGGCCCGCCAGATGCGTGAGACGGCGGACTGCGACATGCCCGTGGCCGCCGCCATCGACCTGGTCGACCAGTGGGTCGCGTTCTTCGGCTTGTCCTCCAACGTCTTGACGATGACCCGCTCGACATCCGCGTCGCTGATCCTCCGCGGGACACCAGGTCGCGGCTCGTCGGACAGGCCGTCCAGGCCGCGTTCGAAAAATCGCCGCCGCCAGGTGCGGACCGTGTCGGGGGTGATCCCGAGTCGACGCGACACCTCCATGATCGAGTGCGCGTCGGCGCACCCCAGCACGATCCGCGACCGCTGAGCCAGCGCCTGGGCAGTCGAGTGCCGACGCACCCAGCCCTCCAGCACAGCCCGCTGGGCATCGGTCACCGACAACGGCGGAATCTTCGGACCCGGACGACTCATACCGAACCAACGGCAAATCTCCGACTCAGGTCACTAGGCCTGAAGCCACTGGTGCGCGGGATCTCGCCGGTCCGCTCCCGACGCGGTCCGCGCCGTGGGCGCCGGCCAAGCTCCATGTCGACGAGGGCTCTGCGACTACGACCACCTGCGTCGATAGCTGCACAAGCGCGGCATCCGCCACTGCATCGCCCGCAAAGGAATCGAGTTCTCCAAGCGGCGTTGTCAACTTGTCGAGTGAGGTGCTGGGTAGGGGTGCGTCAGGGCGTTGCGCGGCGGGGTTCCGGGCTTTCGTGCTCAGGGGGTAGCAGACAGGCCAGCGGCCTCGGTGGCGGTCATCAGGTGGCGACGGGGGCGGAAGTGGGGTGAGATGCCGCTGAAGGCGGAGAGGAACTGCTGGGCCCCACCCACGCTGCGGAAGCCCTTCATCGCGTGTTCGCGCTGCCTCGTCGGCTGGTGGCTGTTCTCGGCCCGGTTGTTCAGGCCCTTGTGCGATCGGTGCTCGACGGAGGGCATCACCTCGCGGTGGGGCGCGCCGTAGGAGCAGAGCTTGTCCGTGACGACCACCCGTGGCACCGTGCGGGCCTTCTTCAGCAGGCGGCGGAAGAAGCGCTGGGCCGCGGCCTTGTCCCGGCGGGACTGGACGAGGATGTCCAGGACGGTGCCGTCCTAGTCGACGGCTCGCCACAGGTACTTCTGCTCGCCATTGATCTTGATGAAGACCTCGTCCAAGTGCCACTTGTCGCCCGGCCTCGCACGCCTTCGGCGCAGGCTGTTGGCGGTAGGCCTGCCCGAACTTCACACACCAGCGCCGGACGGTCTCGTGGGATACGACGGCACCGCGCTCGAGCATCAGCTCCTCGGCCTCACGGAAGCTGAGCGGGAAGCGGAAGTACAGCCACACGCAGTGCGCGATGATCTCCACCGGGTACCGGTACCCCCTGTACGACGGCGGCGCGGACGACACGAATGAACCCCTCCCCAGCACGATCAACTCCAAGATCATCCCAGGCCGGTCAGTCAACGTGACAACGTCGCCGACAGTCCGCCGACACCCTTCCGGTGCCTCACCGGCGCACCCGGTGCAGGGCCTTCGCGAGCGGCCCCCGCACGTGTGCCGGGACGCGGATCAGCTCCCGCAGCCCCGCCCGTCGCGGAACCGCGTCCAGACGGTGGTAGAACTCGCCGACGTCGAGCGCCAGCTGGCGGCCGGCGGTCCAGTACGGGATGACCGCGCGCGAGGGCGTCCCGAGCCGCACGGCCTGCCCGCCCAGGGGCCGGCTCCCCACGTCCCCCCGCAGCGCGACGCTGCGGCCGACACCGAGGACCTGGAAGTACGCGGACACGTCGTGGACGCCACGGTCCAGGGGACCGCCGCCGGCCGCGGTGAGCGGATCGATCCGCATCGTCCCGGCCACCACGGGCCGCCGCCGGCCGCCCCTGCCGTTCTCGAGCCGCACGGTGAGATCCGACGCGGGGAACCAGCCGACGTGCTGTCCGCGGTGGGAGAGCCGGATCTCCCCGTAGGCGGCGGTCAGGTGATCGCCGACCGTCCACTCCCCGGCTCCGGCGATCCCCTCGGTCAGCGCCGGATCGAGCACCAGGTGCCCTGCGCGCTCCAGGAGGGTCACCGCCCTGCCGTCCTGGTGGGCCAGGTGCATCCGCACCGGGGCGGTGAGCGCGCCGTCGTACCAGCGGGGCCGGCCGAGTTCCGCGAGGGGCCTCACCTGGCGGATGCGGCGGGCCAGCAACGACAGGGCGCCGAGGCGGCCCTCCTCCAGCAGACGGGCCCGCAGCCGCGTCACCGCCGGAAACCCTTCCCGGACGGACGGCGGGAACTCCTCGAGCACCAGCCGCCGTACCGCCTCGAACCGCTCCTGGACCTGACCGTGGCCGCTCAGCACGTAGGGCTCGCTCACGTGGCGGAGGATCTCCACCCGGTAGGTCCGGCGGAGCATCGCGTCCTGCACCGGGCCGGGCGGGGTGTGCGCCTTGACGGTCTGCACGACCTTGCGCAGCCAGCCGAAGTACTCGTCGACGACGAGCTGCCTGCTGCTGGTGTTCCCGCCGTCCTCCCGGCGCATCCAGTAGTAGCAGGGGTAGTCGCCCAGGACCGAGACGCACCGCGCCACCGCGTACGCGTGCGCCATGAACACCTGGTCCTCGAGTCGGCACCGGCCCTCCGGGAACCTGACGCCGTGGTCCAGGAGGAAAGCGCGGCGGAACATCTTGTGGGGCGTCAGGCTCTCGAACAGCGGGTGGTCGCCCACGGTGCAGCGGTCGACCGTGCGGGCGAAGACATTGCTGGGCCGTGCCATGGTGCCCGCCGGTTTGCCGAGGACGATGTCCGATCCGTTGCGTCTGCCCAGGTCGTAGAGCCGTTCCAGCGCCTCGTGGCCCAGTTCGTCGTCCTGGTCGACGAACTGGACGTACTCGCCCCGGCTCAGCCGCACCCCGACGTTCCTCGGCTTCCCCGGCCAGCCGGAGTTCTCCTGGCGGTGCACCCGCACGTGGGGGTGCAGGGCCGAGAGCCGGTCCAGGCGTTCGGCCGAGTCGTCGGTCGAGCCGTCGTCGACGTACACGACCTCGTAGGCGTCGCGGCCGATGCTCTGCCCGAGCAGGCTCTGCGCGCACTTGTCGATGTAGGAGCCCGCGTTGTGGACGGGGACGACGACGCTGACTTTGAGCACGGGAACCACCCTCGTGTCCGACTGAGGGGCGCGGTGGTCTCGGTGTCCGACGGCGGCGGAACGCCGGTTCCGGCACCGCCGTCCGTTCCCTGAACGGCCACGGGTGAGAATCACCTGAGCCCACGGGCGAGGAACGTAACACCGGAGACGGAGCCGCACCGCGAACGAGCGGCACATGCACCCGAATGGCGCACCGCACCGGGCGGTGGCACGGGACAGCCCCGCCGGCGGGGCTGTCCGTCGTACCGCACTGGCTCAGTGGGCGGAGTGCTCCTCCTGCGGGAACACTCCGCCGCCGACGTCCTCGGCGAACGCCTTCGCCGCACTGATGGTCTGCGAGGGAGTGTCGGTTGAACGTCGTCGTCTGCGGGTCAGTGGCGCATATGTGGTGACCTGGTCGTTGATGCTGACGGGTGGTGCCCACTCGTTGCCGACATGAGTGACGAAGGGCCATGTCATTCTCACGCCGACTACCACCGACGGCTTCCATGTCCTGTCGCCCGGTGCCCCGCTCGTCCTGCAACTGCCCATGGGACGCATCCAGCAGCCAGCGGATGCGTCGATGCGGCACCTGGCGCGTCCCCTCACCTCGCAGGTGTCGTACCGGGCCGAGGTGCTGAACTGTCCGCTGGCGGACCCGCTGTCCTGAAGCAGGGACCGCGGTCTGTCCCAGGAGACCGCAGGCCGGCGGCGGGAGGCGGGCAGCCGCCGTCCCCCGCCGCCCATCCGGCCCGCGCGCCCGCCGTGCAGGCAGTACCGGCCGGCCGGAAGGGCCGCGGATCCGCGGCATCGCCCGCGCGCGGCTGCCGCCCGCCCTCGACGGTGGTCAGGAAGCGCGGGCGGCCGGCCGCCGGCCCGCGGCGGCACGGCGGCAGAGGGACAGGCACAGGCCGGGGCGGGGCGGGGCGGGCGGAGGAGGGGGACATGGCTCATGGTGCGCAGGACTCCGTCCTGACGGGGGTCGCGACGATGTGCCGGGGCCCGGGGCCCGGGGCTGCTGGTCGTAAAGTGACTTGGCCCGCAAGCAGTCGGCCCTGCCGTGCAGCGGGCTGCGTGGCACACAGCCTTCCACGCTCCCGGATCCCACCGCCCCGCCCCGGTGCGCCGTTTATCCGTTATGAGGCTTCCTGGCGCCGCAAGTGTTTCCCGTCCCGCCATGAAAATCGGCGTCCCGCCAGCCCGCGCCCACCGCCCCGGTGACGTCCTGGGCCGCATGCCCTGCGCCCGCGGCGGCTCACCGTTTGCTCCGGCCGACTTGCAGCCTGGTCCCTATCAGAAAGATGGTGGTCCCAGCACAACACCGACGGCAAGCCGTCGGTGTTGTGCTGACGGCTCCTGGTCGCAAGCCCGAACCCGTTTCAGGACGCTCTGGCAGGCGTGTTGGCCGCGCCCGCCGACCCGGCACCGCCCCCGGTGTCGGCTCGGCGTATTCCCCGCCCTCCTTCGCCCTCGAGCTGTACGTGGTGCTCCGCCGCTGCCCGCCCGGCCTCCCGGGCCGGCTGCGGGGCCCTGTGGGTGCAGGAGTGTGGACGATGAGTGCGGTCCCGCGCGACGTGCAAAGGAAGCGTGGGACCGCAGGCCACGGCCGTCCTGTCGAGCCGGGCAAGGGAACCGTACGTCACCCGCCGCCGGTACCCCGCGCGGCACTCCGCCGCACCACCGGATCCCGCCCGCGCCCCGCGGGCGGGATCCGGCCAGGATCCGTGCGCGGACGGCGAGCAGCGCGCGCTGTCCGCGCCGGCTCCGCACCCTGCGGCGAAGACGGTCGGCAACTCCACACGGGGCGGTCGCCGCCGGGCCAGGGCGTTGTGCAGGGCATTGCGGGTCACACCCGCGGTCCGCCAGGCTCGCGCGGGAGCGCCGGGGCACGTATCAGCGGATGTCGGTGCCGTTTGGCACGATGGAGATCATGAGCCACAACATCGCGTACTCCACCGCCGACAAGGCCGACGTCCTGGCCTATCTGGGCAGCAACGGCAATCTGAGCGCAGACCAACGACGCCGCCTCGACGCGATGCGCAAGGCCGCGCAGGCCGGCCAGGACGGCCTTGATCGCCAAGGCGTCGACTGGGGCTTGTCCATCCCCGACGCCCTGGATCACCTCATCGCCGGGCGCACCGACTCGGATGCAAAGTGCGCGGGCAACGCCTACAACTGCGCTGTGCAGCAGATCATCGATCACAACGCGTCCGACCCGGCCCACCTGGGCGCCTATTCGAAGCCCTCGACGTTCTTCGGCCTGGTCGACGACGAGATGCGACGCCACGGCGTACCTGCCGACCTGCTGCCCCACGGCTATCTCTACAGCGGGCTGCCCGGCGACTTCCCGTTCATACCGCACTCGATCGACGGCTACCCCGCCATCGGCCATCTGCCGCTCGCCAAGGCCAAGCCTGCCGCCGAGGCCTATCGCGCCGTCCTGGACCGGATGGCCCCCGACTTTCGGCACGACGTCCAAGAGCTGATCGAAAAGCTTGAGGAGGAGCACAACGAGTGGGAGTACGCCACGAAGAACATCGGCTGGTACACCCAGGACACCCTCTTCTTCAAGCTCACCTGATCGACCGCCCTGCGGGGCAGCCGGTGCCGTTTCGCGTTGCGCTCGGCGCGGGGTGCTGTCCCGTCTCGGGTTCCGGCTCAACTTCCGTGCAGGGTGACGCTCCGTTAGGGACTGTAAAGCGTTCGGTGTAACTCCCGATCATGGAAGATGCATCGATGACCAGCAACAACGTGACCGAGGTCGAAACCGTCGAGCCGTCTGACGCGGCGCCGTCGAAGTCTGTGGACGACCGGCTGATTGATGAGCTGGTGGGCCGGGCTCAGGCTGAGGGCCTTCAGCCGACCGGCGAGGGTGGGCTGCTCCAGCAGCTGACCAAGCGGCTCCTGGAGTCCGCCCTCGAGGGCGAGATCACCGACCACCTCGGCTATGACGAGCACGATCCCGCCGGGAGGAACGGTGGCAACTCACGGAACGGCACCCGCGCCAAGACCGTGCTCACCGACGTCGGCCCGGTCGAGATAGCCGTGCCCCGCGACCGGGAAGGCAGCTTCGAGCCGAGGATCGTCAAGAAGCGGCAGAGGCGTTTGTCCGGCGTGGACGAGATGGTCATCTCGCTTGCGGCGAAGGGCCTGACGACCGGTGAGGTTCAGGCCCACCTTGCCGAGGTCTATGGAGCCGAGGTGTTCCGGCAGACGATCTCCACGATCACCGACAAGGTTCTCGACGGCATGGCCGAATGGCAGAACCGACCGCTCGACGCCGTCTATCCCGTGATCTTCATTGACGCCATCCACGTGAAAATCCGGGACGGGGCGGTAGCCAACAGGCCCATCTACGTGGCCCTGGCGGTCACTGTCGAGGGTCGGCGGGACATCCTCGGGTTGTGGGCCGGCGATGGCGGCGAGGGCGCCAAGCACTGGATGCACATCCTCACCGAGATCAAGAATCGCGGTGTCAACGACGTGCTCATGCTGGTCTGCGACGGGCTCAAGGGCCTGCCCGACGCGGTCGAGGCCGTCTGGCCCCGCACCACGGTCCAGACCTGCGTGGTCCACCTGCTGCGGAACTCCTTCCGTTATGCCGCCCGCCAGGACTGGGACAAGATCGCGCGTGTCCTCAAGCCCGTTTATACCGCGGCGACCGAAGAAGCCGCACTCGATCGCTTCGCCGAGTTCGCCGACGCCTGGGGCAAGAAATACCCGGCGATCGTGCGACTCTGGGAAAACGCGTGGGAGGAGTTCACCCCGTTCCTCCGTTTCGACACCGAGATCCGCCGCATCGTCTGCACGACGAACGCGATCGAGTCCGTGAACGCGCGGATCCGGCGGGCAGTCAAGGCCCGCGGGCACTTCCCCAACGAGCAGGCCGCCTTGAAGTGCGTCTACATGGCGATCATGTCGCTGGACCCCACCGGCAAGGGACAGGCTCGCTGGACCATGCGCTGGAAGACCGCACTCAACGCTTTCGACATCACCTTCGACGGCCGCCTCTCGG
This sequence comes from Streptomyces sp. NPDC058632, assembly GCF_042717095.1. Classification (NCBI taxonomy): domain Bacteria; kingdom Bacillati; phylum Actinomycetota; class Actinomycetes; order Kitasatosporales; family Streptomycetaceae; genus Streptomyces; species Streptomyces sp. NPDC058632. The sequence continues at coordinate 14,046 of NZ_JBHXQZ010000115.1, forward strand.
CAGCCCGTCAGTAACTCCGACAACCCCAGTTACACCGCTCGTTTGACAGACCCGCGGGACGTAGGAGTCGACCGGGAGAGCCTGGCACGGCGCAAGGAGCAACTTCTCCAGATGCTGGGCGAGCCCGCCGATGACACTCCTGCCCCATGGGAGGACACCCCGGCGCCCCCGCCACCGAGCAGGCCGGCCAGGCAGCGCCCCCTGAACGAGGTTGCGTTCCTGACCGTTGCGGAAGTCGCTTCCGTTATGCGCGTATCTAAGATGACGGTCTACCGGCTGGTCCACAGCGGCCACCTCCCCGCCATCCGTGTCGGCCGGGCCTTCCGGGTCCCTGAGCAAGCGGTCCACGAGTACCTGCGCGAGAGCTACCTGGGCGTGGAAGTCGGCGGCGAACGACCGAGCGACGGTGCGTAGACCCAGCCCCATGCCCCGTCGGCAGACTGGGTGGGGCCTCGCAGAAAGGCTCTGCCAGGCCCCGCGCTGTTCTCGGGACGCCGTGCCGCCTGCAAGCGCGAACAGCACCGTCCCGTGCCGTTCTCGCCCGGGTCAGCCCACCACCGTGCGCTGACCCGCCGGGCTCCCCCAGAAATCCATTGCCGCCCAGGTCGGTTGACCTGCCACCATCAGGCAGGAGCTCATTCAGGCAAGGGAACGATGGCCAACTTCCGATTCGGATCGAACGACTACACCGTCAACATTCGGGCGTAGCAGCACGTCAACTTCTTCCAAGGCTGGGACGTACACCGTCTCGCCCTGACCTTTGAGGTGACTGCCCACGGCGACTTCATCGTGGACGCGCCGTTCCTTTTCTCCGGCGCCCTCTGGACGCACGAGACACCAGGTCCCGTGAGCTGGATCGGCGTCCTTCACACACCGCGGCCGGCCGGGCTGAAGTCCTTCCCCACGAACCTCACGCTTGAGACGAGCGTGACCGACCAGCAGCTGCGCGGACCGGAAAAGACGCGGGCGGGCAATGACTTGGCCCTGCGCGCCGAACTCTCCCTGACCGCACTGGCAGAGACGAAGCACTGGCCCGTCGCCGACGACCAGGAGATCATCCGCGTCCCGCACGCGGCGTGGAGCAACGCCCTCACTCAGCTCGATGCCGGCGCTTTCGTCGACGTCCTCACCCCGGTCACCACCGTGGAGGCCCGGGCCACCGGCGCGCGACGGATCCGAGAGGCGAAGACCGCGATCCGTAACGGACGGTACGAGCACGCCGTTGCCCTCGCTGAGCGTGCAGCGTTCGCAGCGCGGCAGGCCGGGTCGTCGCGGACATGCGCCTCCAGCGCTGACCCCCGAGCAGCCCGCCTGCGACGGCTGCGGTCGGCCGCTACGTGGACTCGAGGGGGCGGACCCGGGTGATCTGGTTGCGTGAGTTCTTGAGCAGGTCTTCAGACAGGTAGGGGTCGTCGGCGTACTTGTCGCAGTAGGCGTCGTCGACTTGGTTCTTGACCGCGTCTTGGGTGACCTGGGTGAACTCCGCAGGCAGCGCACTGCCGTCGATTGACACGGAGCCCCGCTGGTAGGTCACCGCGGAGGCGAACCATCGAGAGTTGGGGTTGGCGGAGCGAACGTAGATGTCCCCCTCGACCGTCACCGCCCAGATCCAGATCAACCGTCCCGGGGTCAGGTCGGCGTCGCGGTAGGGACGATGTGGAAGTTGTTGCCGTGAGCGATGTGGTGCAACTGGTCGTGGGTCCAGCTGGTCATGGCGGTCCTTGGGCGGTGAGGTGGACGGTCATCGACGCCGACCCGTGGTCGGCTTGGCGGCTGCAGCGGCGGTAAGGGGTACGGGCTGGGGAAGCCCGCGTGCCGCGTCAGCTCTTCTCGCTCACGGTTGCCAGGTGGGCGGACGCGCGAGCCAGTCGCGTCGTCTCCTCGGTCCAGGCTTGGGGATCGAGTCCGAGTTGGGTGCGCAGGAACGCGGCGGTCAGGCGCATCACCATGGCAGTCCTGGGGAGGCTCTCGTCGGTGGTCTCGGCGACGTCGTATCCGGAGATCCCTCCGAGGCTGTGTTCGCCGCCGTGCACGTCGAGCAGGAACTTCGGGCCAGGTGCCAGGTGGTACGCGTCCGTCTGCCAGGCGGCGCCGATGACGTTGAGGTGCCGGGCATGGTCCTGGTCGCCTGCGACGACCAGCGTGGGCGCGGTCATGGTGGTGAAGTCGGTGTCGGCGAGGACCGGGTAGTGACGCGCTGCGTTCGGGGTGAGGGCGTCGCCACCACGGCCCGGGGCGGCCATCATCACGCCGGCTTTGATCCGCTCGTCGCGGGCGTTCACCGGCTCCCCGGTGGCTGGGTCGCGTGGGCGGGCGCCCAGGACCATCCCCGCCGTGTGACCGCCCATTGAGTGCCCGACGACGGCCACGTTGTCGACGTCGACGCGTCCGGCGACCTGGGGCACGAACTCGACCAGGACTCCCAGGTGGTCCAGCACGCGTGACACGTCGTGGGCGCGTGTGCGCCAGTAGAGCGGCGCTTCCGGATGGTCGGCACTGCGCAGCCCGAGGGTCAGCGAGTCCGGATGGGTGGGCTGCAGGACCACGAAGCCGCTGGCTGCCAGGTAGTTCGCGAGCGAGGCGTAGCCATACAGCGACGAGGCGTACTGGGAAGGACCGTGCCCATGGGAGAGGACGACCACGGGCAGCGTCCGATCTGTCATCGGCGCCGTCACTCGCAGCTGAAGCTCAGCCGGCCGGCCTTCGGCGGGCAACGCGACAGGTGCCACCGAGATGAGCGGTCCGGACAGCGGCTCGCCCGCGTGGGTGGGGATGGTGATGTGTTCAGTCATGAGGTCCGATCTGGTCGAGGGCCACCAGGTTCCAAGCGCGCTTCGAGGTGCCTCGGCAGGCACGGAGCTCGGTGACCAACCTTCCTCCCGGCCTGTGCGCGCCTGAGGCGGTGGGCCGGGAGGGAGGGGTGCGGGAGTCAGTCCTTGCGCTGCAGGGATGCCCTCCCCTCGGTCTCCGTCGCAATGCGGAACGTGGACCAGGCGTTGGTGCGGACGTCGAGAGCCTCGAACAGGTAGGCGCTGACCGCGTTGGCCACGAGGGCCACGCGGGCGGGGTCGGCGTCGGTGGTCTCGGCCACGGCTTCCCCGGCGACGCCGCCCAGGGTGTGCTCGCCGTTCGGTACGGCCATCAACTGCTTGGGCGCGGGGCTCAGATGGTAGGCGTCGAGGAACCAGTCCGGGCCTCGGGTGGACATCTTCGACTGGTCCTTCTCGCCGGCGATGACGAGCGCGGGAGCACTCATGGTGCTGTAGTCCGGCCTCATGAAGGACAGGTGCTCAACAGCGAACGGAGTCAGGGAGTCCCCCGTTCCGGTCGCGGCGATCAGGACGCCGGCCTTGATGCCATCGCGGGAGAAGTCCTCCCCAGGGTTGCCGGCGTCGTCGAATACACGGGCACCGAGGAGCGCACCCACGGTCTGGGCACCCCAGGAGTGCCCCACCAGCGCGACTCGTGACTGGTCGACTCGGTCGGTGAGCCCGGCCTGCTCCATGACGTGGCCGAGGTGGTCGAGCACACCATGGAGGTCGGCGATCCGAACCCGCCAGATGGTGCCGAAGCGCGGGTCGTCGAACCCGATGCCGAACCGGCGGGAGTCGAGATGCGTGGGCTGGACGACGACAAAGCCCGCGGCGGTCCAGCGGTCGACCAACGGCTCATAGCCGTCCATCGACCACGCGTTGCCGTGGGAGAACACGATGACGGGCAGGTCGGCGCCCTGGACGGGAGCGGTCACCTTCACCTGCAGCTCGAAGTCTCGACCATCGGTGGGAACGATGATCGGCTTGATCGCGATCGTCTGATGCTGTGCGGGAGTGGGCATGTGTGCTGGTTTCCTCATGAAGGGGCACGTGCCGCATACTTGGCGGAACGCTGTTCCGGCACTCTAACGGAACAATGTTCCGCGAAGCAAGGAGAAGTCATGCCGCGAGAGGCAGGCGCCCGGGAGGCCGGAGCGCAGCGCACCCGTCAGGCGCTCTTGACGGCAGCGGCCCAGGTGTTCGTCGAAGAGGGCGTGAACGCGCCCATTCGTGCCATCGCCGGCCGCGCTCAGGTGGGCCTGGGTACCGTGTACCGGCACTTTCCCGATCGAGCCGAGCTGGTCATCGCCGTCTACCGGCAGCAGATCGATGAGTGCGCCGCCCTCGCGAGCGAGCTGGCCGACTCGCCCGACTCAAGGGGCGCCTTGTCCCGGTGGGTCGACTCGTTCGTCGAGTTCCTGGTCACCAAGCACGGGCTCGGGGCGGCCCTGCAGTCGGATGACGCCGGCTTCCACACACTGCACTCCCTGATGCTCGACAAGCTCGTGCCGGCGTGTGGGCTGCTCATCGACGCCGCCGTGGCTCGCGGACGGATGGACCCGAACGTGAACGCGTACGTGCTGATGCGGGCGATCGGCAACCTCTGCATCCTGGGCCCCGGCTATGAGCGGGAAGACGCGCGCGCCATGGTGGTCCGGCTGCTTGCCGGCTGCTGGCTGGACGCGTGAACGACGCGGCAGTGACCGTCCCGTACGTCACCGGCGGGTGGGGCCGCGGCCCGCGGGCGTCCTCGACCGTGAACTGTGATCAATCGCGGCCCGGGATCCCCTTCCGGCACACTGCCTACGAGCTCGTGCACGGTTAGCGGTGGGACGTCGAAAGGGTCGGTGGCGCATTGGTGCTCACGTCTGCCGAGCCGGGATCCGGTCTGCGGTCTGCTGCTGGGACAGTAGGCCGGGACGGTCTCGTCCATGTGCTCGTATGGCGTAGTGGTGCGTGTGCTTATTGATCTTGGCTGTGGTCTGCTGTTGTTCAGTTGTACTGGGTGGTAGTTCTGTTCTGTCGGTGGGGGCTTGGCGGCGGCGGGGTGTGGGTGGCTGGTGGTGTGTGGGTTGAGCTGGCTGTTTGGTGTTGCTCAGCGTGAAGTTTCCCCGTGATCTTGGACACGTCGTCGTTACGCCGCGAGGGCCTGATCCTGCTGGTGACGCAGGCGTGTCTCGTGGGGCGTGAGATGGCCCCAGTGGATGTGCTTGCGCAGACGGCGTCGGTTGTAGAAGGTCTCGACGAAGTCGAAGATGTCGGCGCGGGCAGTGGCCCGGTCGGGCCAGAAGCGGGTGCCGATCCCCTCTTTCAGTACGGCCCGGAAGCTCTCCGCGGCGGCGTTGTCGAAGCAGTTGCCGGTCCGCCCCATGCTTTGCCGAAACCCGACTCGCGAATTCCTCTGCGCAGTTGATCTGGAGGTGTATTTCGATCCGCGGTCGCTGTGGATCACGCAGCCGGGCTCCCGGCGGCCCAGCTTCGCGGCCATGTCCAGGGCATCCACGACGAGGCCGGCGCGGTGGTGGTCGGCCATCGAGTAACCGACCACCACGCGCGTGGCCAGGTCCAGCCACGAGGCGAGGCAGAGCCGGCCCCCGGCGGTGGGGATGTAGGTGATGTTCCCGACGATCTTCGTGCCGGGGCGGGGTGCGGTGAAGTCCCGGCCGATCAGGTCCGCGGCGAACACCGCCCGCTTCGCCTGCCGGGTCAGGACCCGACGCCGGCGGCGGGTGATCCCGACGATCCGGTGCTCGCGCATCAGCCGCTCGACCCTCTTCGCATTCACCGCCCGCCCCGCACGCCGCAGCGCGGCATGGATACGCGGGACTCCGTAGGCGCCGCGCGAGCCCGCGTGCAGCACCCGGATCTCCGCAACGAGCGTGTCCTCGGCCCGCTGCCGCACCCCGCGGGCGGGCTTCGCCGCCCGCCAGGCGTAGTACGCCGAGCGTGACACCTTCAGCACCCGGCACAAGAACGCCACCGGACAGCCGCCCGGGTTGGTCTCGGACGCCTTCTCCGCGTCGATGAACGCGTAGCGCGCGGCTACTTCGTCCTCTGCTGCGCGAAGAAGGCGGTCGCTTTTCCCAGCACCTCGATCGTCGCTTCCTGCTCGCGGACCTTCCGGCGCAGCCGGACCAGCTCCTCGCGCTCGGCGGTGGTCAGAGCACCGGCAGGCCCCTCGCCCCGGTCGATCTTCGCCTGCTTCACCCAGTTCCGCAGGCCCTCCGGGCTCACGCCCAGGTCCCGGGCGACCTCGGTGACGGTCTTCTCCGACGACAGCGCCAGCGCGACCGCGTCCCGCTTGAACTCAGCCGTGTACCGCTTGCTCGTATTGCTCTTCTTGCTCACTACCTATGACTGCTTTCTCCGGAACCTTCCGTCCCAGTATCAGGCTGTCCAGGCCAAAGGGGGAGCTTCACTACCGGCATCTGAACCGTTCCGGGTTCGGTGGGGACTCGACGCGGAGCGGGCGGGCCGACGTCACGTGCCGCACGTGGACAAGGACGTCGAACCACTCGGCCAGGGACCCTCCTGTCATGTGGTGGGCGGTGTCGTTGTCCGGGTCGTGGCGCGGTCCGATGACCCGGGTCTTGGCCGTCCGGGCGAGCCAGCCGGCCACCGGGCGCGGGGGGTCCGCGCGGAGGTCCAGGAGGAAATCGCCGCCGGTGGTGTCCAGTACGGACTCCACCAGGGGTGGTGCGGGTCTGGGCACCCGATGGGGCGGGGCGTCGGTGTACGTGGCCAGTTCCCCGCCGCCGAAGGTGAGGCCGATCGACTGGTAACGGGAGCCGAGGAGGTCCTGGAGATGGCTGCCGGCGTTCGGGGACCCGCTGGCGGGATCCGGCGGGAAAGCGACGGCGCGGGCGCGCCCCTTGGAGGCATGGGTGCATGAGGACCAGAACAGCACCTTGTGACCGGTGTGCCGATACCACCAGGCGGCGTTCTCGGCGAACGCCCGCTCGTAGTAGTCCATGTTGTGCGGATCCGACGGATCGTCGTGGTGGTCGTGGAGTTCGTGATACTGGACGATCACGCGGGCGTTGCGGAGCGCCCACGCGTGGCCGTCGTGGCCGGGCAGCGCTCCTACAAGGTCGTAGGCCTCCTGTGCGCGGTCGCGCCAGATGCTCCTGTCGGGGAGCGCGCGGAATCGACGTGTGTGCGCGGATACCTCGCCATCCGGCCGGAGTTCGGCGTAGCAGGCCAGGACCTCGCCCAGCAGTTCGGGCGCGGCCCGGCGTACGTAGGCGGTCACGGTGTCGTATGCCGACGTCCCTGTCTCATGGGGGCTGACCCCGACGAGGCGGACCGGATCGTTCGGGTGGGTCTGGTTGAACGCGCGCATCCACCGGAGGAGGGCGAGTACCTCTTCGGTGCGGGCGAACGGCTCCGCGGCCTCCAGCAGCGAGACCGGATCCCCGGTGCCGGTGCGGAGGTAGGTGTCGAGCAGCACGCAGAGCGTCCAGTCCTGGTCGAGGGCGACGGCGCGGAATCCGGCCTCGTCGACCAGAAGCCGGGCAATGCGCACCTGCATGACGAAGAGTTCATGCGCTCCGCGTGTCCCGGCGCCGTATCCCACCACAGCCGCGTCTTCCCCGAGCATGCCCAAGAGAGGCCGCAGGTCCTCCAACGGCGCCAGGGGATCAACGGTCGTCAAGGAGCACGCCGTGCTTTTGATCCAGTTCCGAACCGCCGCATGTCGTTGTGCTGAGAGTGTCATGAGGACACTCTCGTAGCTCAAGTCCGGTGGAGGTCAAGCACCGCCGTCGGCGAGCTCCTTCCCTGCGGGACGGACCCCAGCCGGTCCGATCCGGGGGTTAAAACTCAAGCTGAGTGCCATGCCTGCAGCGTGGCGTGTAGCGCGCGTCCCCTGCCATGCCCGCCTGGCCCGACACCCGTCCCGTTCCCGCTTGCGGCTGGCCACGACCCCGGCATAGGCGGGCGAGAGATTTGCGCTTGTCAGGGCGATCAGGAGTTGGGTTCTGCGTCGTGCACAGCGGGGCGATCCTTGCGCCACTTCTCGATTTCCGGCCTCACCAGCGTGCCGATCAAGTCGCCGAGGTAAAGGCCCCTTTCGTACGCCATGCGTTTCAGATCTTCGCGCTCGGCCTTGGCCAGCGTGACATACTCCGGTACAGCTTCCTTCCGCTGGTAACCGCAGCACAGGGCCCTCATGCAGTAGTTCTTCGAGGGCCGGATCTCCTCCGAGGTCCACGGCGGGTAGCGGTAGCGATCCAGCTCTTCTGCACACCGCTCGACTTCGACGTGCTTCTCCGATCGCCGTCGGGGTGTGCGCTCGTGACCATAGTGATGATGGAACCACTGACGCCGCGCTGGGGCCTGTATCTCCCGCTGCACCTGAGCCACACGATCCTTGATGTCCTCAACAGTGCGAAGCGGGAGCAGATTCCTCGCAAAGGGCAACCCCGGGTGGGCGTACTGCAGCTTCATGTCTCGCTGCCACTCGGCGGCGTTTCTCCGGGCCTTCCACCAGTTGCACTGGTCGCAGGCCGGCACGAGATTCCACCAGATGTCTCGACCATGGTCGCCGGCCAACGGGGCTTCATGCTCCAGGGTCTCGGACTGCGCCTCATCGCAGTAAACGCAGCGGCGCCGGTTCGCTAACAGGACCATGATCCACACCCATAGGTCTTGGCTTCCCCGGTCCCTGCTCAATACCTGCTGCTCGGTCGCTGCCATCCCGGTCCTCCCGATTCCCGCATTCCCGGCGGCATCGTAAGAGGAGGCACTGACATGCGGCGCCGCCCTGTGAGGACGGCACCGTTGTCGGCGTTAACCTCGAAGTTTCATGACGGTCCGCCGACGGAGTCGGTGGACCGTTTTCGTGCCGTGGGCTGAGGGTGGGCAGGCCGAGGGCCCGAGTGTCGT
>NZ_JBHXQZ010000116.1:0-22687 GCF_042717095.1 Streptomyces sp. NPDC058632
TTTTAATACCCCCCCGCCACTGGCCCCCCCCCCCCGCCCCCGAGGGGGGTCGCGCGGGGGTGGCCCCCCCCCCGGGGCGCGGCGGGGGGGGGGCGCGCGGCGGCGCGCCCCGCCCCCCGAACACGGTCCGCGCCGCAGGGGGTTTCGTGGGTGCTTCGGGTTTCGGGGCCGGCCCGGGTCTCAGCCCACCTTCTCGATGAGCGCCCGGCGGATCAGGAACTTGCCGGGCTCCCGGACCTGCTCGAAGGCCGCGTCGTTGAGCAGGGCGCAGCTGCCGGACACCCCGGTGACCTCGACGGTGGTGGACTTGTTGTTGTCCAGGTTGGTGACCTTGAGCCGCGTCCCGGCCGGGAACTGGTTGCTGGACGCCGCAGGGGCCCCGTCCTCGCCGGAGAGGGTGACGGTGGAGCCGTTGCACACCTGTTCACCGGAGGCGGCGGCGCCGTCCCCGCCCGGGTCCTGCGCGGCATCGTCCTCGCCGGCCTGCTCTTCCGGGGCGGGCTGTGCGGGCTGTGCGGGCTGTGCGGGCTGGGAGTCCTGAGCCGACTCCCCAACCGTGCACCCGGACGCTTCCTGCTTGAGCTCGATCTCGGCGATGACCGCTTCGCGGTTGGCGATCCGCGCCTCGGACTGGGCGTCGGGACTGGCCCGCTGGCCCTCGATGAACCTCTGGTTGTTGCCGAGCGCGGTGGCGAGGCCCTGGCAGACGGTCGAATCGGCCGCCGACTTGGTGAGGGGCGTCTGGGAGGCGTTCGACGTACTCGCCATGACGAAGGCGCCGCCACCGGCCACCGTCACCGCGCTCACCAGCAGCGCGAGCTTCTTCTTGGGGCCGAGTGTTCTCCTGCGCGACATGCGCGCCTCCTGAGCGGTAGGGGAGCGTACGCCGCTATGTACGAGATCCCGAACGAAGTTGCTCAGCACTCCGGTCGACTCTCCGAAGTGGCCTGCATCACACAGGAGTTGGCGTTCAGCGGGACAGGGCGTCCCGTACCGCCTCGTCGGTGCGGGCCACGACCGCCGTGCCGTCCCCGGCGGTGATGATCGGCCGCTGGATCAGCCGGGGGTGCGCGGAGAGCGCAGTGATCCAGCGCTCGCGCGATCCGTCGTCCCGCGGCCATTCCTTGAGCCCGAGCTCCCCGGCGACGGCCTCCTGGGTGCGGGTGATGTCCCACGGCTCAAGACCGAGCCGCTCCAGCACCTCCCGGATCTCGTCCGGGCCCGGTACGTCCTCCAGGTAACGGCGGACGGTGTAGTCGGCGCCCTCGGCATCCAGCAGGCCGACGGCGCTCCGGCACTTGGAACAGGCCGGATTGATCCAGATCTCCATGCGTCCACGGTACGCCCGGCCCGAGCCTGTTCGATTTCTCCCCGACCTCACGCGCCCCCTCCGAACCGGGTGTTCCACGGCCGCGATTCGCCACCTCACCTGGGCATTCGACGGCTTCTTCAGGTTCCCCGGATGTCAGTGCCGGGCAGTAAACTAGGAGCAGTGTTCGAGGGTGTTGCCGGGGCCGGCGTGGGTCCCGGTGGGCACCCTGACCGCGACAGGAGGATGCCTGTGCCCGCTGCCGCACTCAAGCCGATGCCCACCCAGTCCACAGCGAAGCGTGCCGTCCCGCTCGAGACACCCTGCGCGCCCGTGGCGAAGCGACCGCTGCCGCCGGGCCGCCCGCGGGAGTGGTACGTGACGCACAACCGCCGCCTCAAGGCGATGCGGCTCGCCATCGCCCTGCTCGACTCCGGGGTCTACCTCCCCGACCAGGCCCGCAACGAGACGATCCGCGGCGCGGCGGACCTGATCGGCGTCCACCCGCCGTCGGACACGACCTGCCACATGGTCCGGGCCTTCATGCGCTACAACCGCTGAGCCGGTCCCCGGAAGACGCCGGGTGTCCCCGACCCCCGGGGGTGCCCGGCCGCTCTGCGATCAGTACGGGCGGAAGTCGACGTAGCCGAGGAAAACGATCACTGCGGCGACGCAGCCGAGGACCACGGCGGTGGAGACCCAGGACGACGACGAGCGGCGGGACGCCCCGTGCTCGGGTTCGCCGCGGAACGGGACCGGTCCGGGAGGGTTGTCCTTCCAGCGCGCGGCGAGCATGCGGGCGCGGGCCGACGGCTCCTTGTGCTCGGCCGTGTCCGCCCACCCGATGTCGAACTCCCGCTCCTCGTCATTCCTCTCGGGCATCCCCGTGACCTCTCTCGAACAGCAGTGTCATCTTCAATCATCCCTCGTAGACCCCGCCGGGGAAAGCGTCTTCCGGACACACGTGGGTGCCTCCGGTGCTGCCGCATACACATACGCTCGCCCCGATGAACAGACGAAGGCGAAAGAAGCTCTCCGCACGACTGGTCGAGGCAGCGATGTTCGCGGAGGCCGGCACGGTGCGAGCCCTCGTGCGAGCAGGCGCCGACCCCAACGGAACCAACGCCGACGGCACCACCCCGCTGTACGCGGCCGCCGTCGGCGGGGCCGCGGAGATCGTCATCTGCCTGCTGGACGCAGGGGCTTCCCCGGACCTGGAGAGCCGTGACGAGACGGACGGAACCCCTCTGTGCGCGGCCGCCGCCTGGGGCCATGCCGACGTGGTACGTCACCTCCTCACCCACGGTGCCGACCCCGATCTCCGCGAGGACGACGGCGAGGGCCGCTCACCCCTCGAGTGGGCCAGGAACGGGCACCACACGGAGACGGCCGCGCTCCTTCTCGCAGCGGGCGCACGGGACCCGGACGGGACAACGAGGGCCGCCACCCCGGCAGGGAGGTAGCGGCCCTCGTGGTGTTTCCAACGTGCGGGCGGAGAAGCGGCCGGGCGGTGGGTGCCCGGCCGCCGCCGTTTACACGTCGAAGTACAGCTCGAACTCGTGCGGGTGCGGGCGCAGGGCCAGCGGGGCGATCTCGGTCGTACGCTTCAGGTCGATCCACGTCTCGATCAGGTCCGGCGTGAAGACGTCGCCCTGGAGGAGGAACTCGTGGTCGGCCTCGAGGCGGTCGAGGACGGCACCGAGCGAGGTCGGGACCTGCGCCACGTTGGCGTGCTCCTCGGGGGCCAGCTCGTAGAGGTCCTTGTCGATCGGCTCGGCCGGCTCGATCTTGTTCCTGATGCCGTCCAGGCCGGCGAGCAGCAGCGCCGAGAACGCCAGGTACGGGTTGCCGGAGGCGTCCGGGGCGCGGAACTCGACGCGCTTGGCCTTCGGGTTCGAGCCGGTGATCGGGATGCGCATCGCGGCGGAACGGTTGCGCTGCGAGTACACCAGGTTCACCGGAGCCTCGAAGCCCGGCACCAGACGGTGGTACGAGTTCACCGTCGGGTTGGTGAAGGCCAGCAGCGACGGGGCGTGCTTGAGGATGCCGCCGATGTAGTAGCGGGCCATGTCCGACAGGCCGGCGTAGCCCTGCTCGTCGTAGAACAGCGGGGAGCCGCCCGTCCACAGCGACTGGTGGACGTGCATGCCCGAGCCGTTGTCACCGAAGATCGGCTTCGGCATGAAGGTCGCGGTCTTGCCGTTGCGCCAGGCGACGTTCTTCACGATGTACTTGAAGAGCTGCAGGTCGTCGGCGGCCGCGAGCAGGGTGTTGAACTTGTAGTTGATCTCGGCCTGGCCGGCCGTGCCCACCTCGTGGTGCTGGCGCTCGACCTTCAGGCCGGCCCGGTCCAGCTCCAGGGAGATCTCGGCGCGCAGGTCGGCGAAGTGGTCGACCGGCGGGACCGGGAAGTAACCGCCCTTGTAGCGGACCTTGTAGCCGCGGTTGTCCTCCAGCGCACCGGTGTTCCAGGCGCCCGCCTCGGAGTCGATGTGGTAGAAGGACTCGTTCGCCGAGGTGCTGAAACGCACGCTGTCGAACACGTAGAACTCGGCCTCGGGACCGAAGAAGGCGGTGTCCGCGATGCCGGTGGAGGCGAGGTAGGCCTCGGCCTTCTTGGCGACGTTGCGCGGGTCGCGGGAGTACTGCTCGCCCGTGATCGGGTCGTGGATGAAGAAGTTGACGTTCAGCGTCTTGTCACGGCGGAACGGGTCCACCCTGGAGGTCGTCAGGTCCGCGCGCAGCGCCATGTCGGACTCGTGGATGGCCTGGAAACCGCGGATCGAGGATCCGTCGAAGGCCAGTTCCTCATCGGGGTCGAACGCCTCAACAGGCACCGTGAAGTGCTGCATCACGCCCGGGAGGTCGCAGAAGCGGACGTCGACGAACTTGACGTCCTCGTCCGCGATGAACTTCTTGGCCTCGTCGGCGTTCTGGAACATCCAGCTCCTCCTACTCCCGACCGTCCCGCCGGGGTGGTAGATCGTTCGTGCGGCCAGTGCGGGCGGCCCACGCTGCCCCCGACCCTAGGGACGGGTGGTTTCTCGGGCGTGACCCATTTGTTTCGCACAAGTTAACCGGCCCATCTCTCACGGTAGACCGGTGACGTTCCGCCGTCGCATCGTCGTCCCGCCCCGTACCGCCCCGGTCCACCCCGCCCTCCGCCGGTCGTGCACGGGCGCAGTACCGTGGTCGGGTGGACAACAGGCAGGCAATCGGATCGTGGCTCTCCGGGCCGCGCGCGGCCATGGAAGACGCCGGCGCCGACTTCGGGTACCGGGGCGAGCAGCTGGGGCTGCCGGAGGAGGGACCGGGCTCCATCGCCCGCCCGGGGCGCAGGACCGGCGCCCTGGTCGTCGACTGGACGCTGTGCGTCCTGATCGCATACGGCCTCATCACCGATGGCTACAACGGGCAGACGACCAGCAACTGGGCGCTCCTGGTGTTCTTCGTCCTGAGCGTCTTCACCGTCGGCACGGTCGGGTTCACCCCAGGCAAGCGGCTCTTCGGCCTGCGCGTCGTCGCCGTCGACAGCGGCCGGGTCCAGCCGGTGCGCGGCCTGGTCCGCTCGGCGCTGCTCTGCCTGGCCGTCCCCGCCCTGATCTTCCCTCTTTTGTTAATACCCCCCCCCCCCCGGCTCGCCCGCACGGTCGAGGTACGCGTCTGACGCCGGCCACCACGACGCCCCTACCCCCAGCCGGGGCCCCCGTAATCATGCCGGCCCCCCCTTCTGTCGTACAAGCGCCGTATACGGGGCCTCAGCGGGCCTTCGGGCCGCCCTTCGGGAGCTTCATGCCCTTGGGCATCGGGCCCTTAGGGAGGGGCATGTTGCTCATCAGGTCACCGAGGGCGCGCAGCCGGTCGTTGGTCGCGGTGACCTGCGGGCCCGTGAGCACGCGGGGCAGCTTGAGCATGGTCGTGCGCAGCTTCTTCAGCTCGACCCGGCCCTCGCCCGTGCCCACGACCATGTCGTGCACCGGGACGTCCGCGACGATGCGGTTCATCCGCTTCTTCTCGGCGGCGAGCAGGCTCTTCACCCGGTTCGGGTTGCCCTCGGCGATCAGCACGATGCCGGCCTTGCCGACCGCGCGGTGCACCACGTCCTGGCTGCGGTTCATCGCCACGGCGGGAGTCGTGGTCCAGCCTCGGCCGACGTTGTCCAGTACGGCCGCGGCAGCGCCCGGCTGTCCCTCCATCTGCCCGAAGGCCGCTCGCTCGGCCCGGCGCCCGAACACGATCGCCGTCGCGAGGAAGGCGAGCAGAAGGCCCAGGATGCCGAGATAGATGGGGTGACCGATCAAGAAACCGATCGCGAGGAAGACACCGAAGGTGACGATTCCGACAGCCGCGAGTACAAGACCGATTTTTTTGTCGGCCCTGCGGGTCATCTTGTAGGTCAGAGCGATCTGCTTCAGTCGCCCGGGGTTCGCAGCGTCCGCTGCGGTTTCCTTCCTCGCCATGCGATGAAGTCTACGTGCCCCCAGGGGCGGGGACGACGGCAGTGTCCGTGAGGAGCCGGGCGGGGAACGAGAGGGCGACAGGCGGGTGCCGACTGGTGCCGCGCGACGGTGGGAGGGTTCAGAGGCTGATGACGGTCGGGGACTGGTCGAGCACGCGCTGTGCCTCGACCCGGTCCTTGGCGCGACGCCGGTCCTCCAGTACGGAGGTCCAGGCGTTGCGGCGGGCGGTGCGCTGGCCGCCGCTCATCAGAAGCGACTCGACGGCGCGCAGGGCGGTGCCGAAGGACGGGATGGCGGTGGCGCGGACGGGCGCGGCCTGCATGGTGGAGGTCCCCTCGAGACGTCTTCGGGTACGGGAGTACGTGGCGTGAATCCAGGGTCACTGATTGGTGTTACCAGGGCGTGACCCGCCGGTCAAACGGACATGAAGCCGAGGTTCGCGCCCCGCGAAAGCCGACGCGGCCCTGGCATGCGCCCTCATCTGCGAGGACTGCCGGGACCGCGTTCTCTCGGCCATTACTCATCAGTAGTATCTTGTGCTCAGATTCACACGTATGCCTCACGCGTGCCCGGTCCCGTCCGGGAGCGGGCCGGGTGACGCCGTGTCAGACGGCCTGCGCCGCGATGTACGTACCGCGCCTCTCGACCGCCATTTGGTACAGGCGGCCGGCCCGGTACGAGGAGCGGACCAGCGGGCCGGACATCACACCGGAGAAGCCGATCTGCTCGGCCTCCTCCTTCAGCTCCACGAACTCGTCCGGCTTCACCCAGCGGTCGACGGGGTGGTGGCGCACCGACGGGCGCAGGTACTGCGTGATGGTGACGAGCTCGCAGCCGGCGTCGTGCAGCTGCCTCAGCGCCTCGCCGACCTCCTCGCGGGTCTCGCCCATGCCGAGGATCAGGTTCGACTTGGTGACCAGGCCGTAGTCCCGGGCGGCGGTGATGACCTTCAGGGAGCGGTCGTAGCGGAAGCCGGGGCGGATCCGCTTGAAGATGCGGGGCACGGTTTCGACGTTGTGCGCGAACACCTCGGGGCGGGAGGAGAAGACCTCCTCCAGCTGCTCCGGGACGGCGTTGAAGTCGGGGGCCAGCAGCTCGACCTTGGTGCGGCCGGTCTCGCGCGCGGCGGTCTGCGCGTGGATCTGGCGCACCGTCTCGGCGTACAGCCAGGCGCCGCCGTCCTCCAGGTCGTCGCGGGCGACGCCGGTGATGGTGGCGTAGTTCAGGTCCATGGTGACCACGGACTCGCCCACGCGGCGCGGCTCGTCACGGTCGAGGGCCTCGGGCCTGCCGGTGTCGATCTGACAGAAGTCGCAGCGCCGGGTGCACTGGTCGCCGCCGATGAGGAAGGTCGCCTCGCGGTCCTCCCAGCACTCGTAGATGTTCGGACAGCCGGCTTCCTGGCAGACCGTGTGCAGGCCCTCGCTCTTCACGAGGTTCTGCATCTTCGTGTACTCGGGCCCCATTTTCGCCCGCGTCTTGATCCACTCGGGCTTGCGCTCGATGGGGGTCTGGCTGTTGCGGACCTCCAGGCGCAGCATCTTGCGTCCGTCGGGTGCGACTGCGGACACATCGGCTCCCTAGCTTCGATTCTTCGGCGTACACCAGGGTACGCCCGTGTTTGTCGGGCCTGCCGGTCAGGCCAACCTCCGAGACACGGGGCTCATTCCCGGGCGCGAGGCCAGGGTCTCGCGCCCGGACCGGGCCGGATCAGACGCTCGCGCGGACGATCTCCCGGGGCTTGGGGTCGGCGTGCTCCAGGATGTCCCGCAGATGGCGCTCGACGACCGGGAGCACCTCGTCGATCGTGATGTCGCGGCCCAGTTCGGCCGCGAGGGAGGTGACGCCCGCGTCGCGGATGCCGCACGGGATGATCCGGTCGAACCACTTGTTGTCCGGCTGCACGTTGTACGAGAAGCCGTGCATGGTGACGCCCTTGGCCACCCGGATCCCGATGGCCGCGAGCTTGCGGTCCTCGCGGCGCTGGCCGGCGTTGGAGGGCGCGTACTCGGGGCCGTTCAGCCGCGGGTCGAACTCCTCGTCGGTCAGGCGGGGGTCGAAGTCCAGGGAGAGGCCGCCGAGCGCGGGGCGCCGGTCGACCGGGTCGCCCAGCACCCACACCCCGCTGCGGCCCTCGATGCGGGTGGCCGTCACGCCGAACTCCGCGGAGGTGCGGATCAGCGCCTCCTCCAGGCGTCGTACGTGCGCCACCACGTCCACCGGGCGGGGCAGCTTCTGGATCGGGTAGCCCACCAGCTGGCCGGGGCCGTGCCAGGTGATCTTGCCGCCGCGGTCCACGTCGATGACCGGGGTCCCGTCCAGGGGACGCTCACTGTCCTGGGTGCGCCGGCCGGCCGTGTAGACCGGGGGGTGCTCCAGCAGGATCACGGTGTCGGGCACCTCGTCGGTGAACCGCGCCGCGTGCACCCGGCGCTGTTCGTCCCAGGCCACCTGGTAGTCGACGGCCTCGGCCCCGAAACCCATTCGGACGAACCGCAACTCACTCACGGGCGAGCGCCTCCCAGGCAGTAGTAAGGAGTCAGGACAAAAAGCGGTAAGGCGGTGACGCGCGGGACGCCGTAAGGCATGAAACGCGCCCAAGCCACTGTACGACCGTACGGCCGGTCGCTGTTCCGGCACCCTCGGGGCGCCGGTCTCCGCCCGGTCCCGGTCTCCGGCCGCTGTCCGTCGTCCACCGTCAGCCTCGACGCCAATCCTCACACGATCGGATGAATGCGAGTCGAACGCTGCGACCGGGTGTTCACCCTCCGCTACATTCGCGCCGTCCAGCAGGCCATAAGAGCTGCTCATGGGCTGCTCATGGGCAATCCGGGCACCACCACGTCCGCCGGAAGGCAGGAGACCGCACCGCAGATGTCGGAACGACCCGCGCAGCGCACCCCCAACCGCCAGCTCGCCGCGCTCATCGCAGAAGCGGGGTTCTCCAACGCGGGACTCGCCCGTCGCGTGGATCAGCTCGGTCTCGAACACGGGCTCGACCTGAGATACGACAAGACCTCCGTCACCCGCTGGCTGCGGGGGCAGCAGCCCAGGGGCACCACACCCGCGCTCATCGCCGAGGTCTTCACCCGGCGCCTCGGCCGCCGGCTCACCGCCCAGGACCTCGGCCTGGACGCCTGCGCCCCCGTCTACGCGGGGCTGGAGTTCGCCGCCACCCCCGACGAGGCCGTCGACATCGTCAGCGGCCTGTGGCGCAAGGACTCCGGCAGCCACGCCGAACTGCGCAAGATCGCCTTCACCTCGGCAGGGCTCGTCGTACCGAGCCGGGACTGGCTCATCGGCCGGGCCGACGAGAAGGTGGCCCGCGCCGAGCCGCCGGTCCGCGTCCCCACCCAGATCAGCTCGGCGGGCGGACCGGCGGGCGGCCTGGTGGGGCGGCCGTCCGCGTTCGGCGGCGTCCGCCGCCGGCACGCCGCCGAACGCGGCCCCGGCCAGCGGGTCACCGGCGGCGACATCGCCGCCCTGCGCTCGGTCGGTGAACTGTTCAGCACCCTCGACGACGCCTACGGCGGCGGCCACGCCCGTCAGGCCCTGGTGCGCTACCTGGAGCACGAGTGCGAGCCGATGCTGCGCGGCAGCTACGGCGAACAGACCGGCCGCCGCCTGTTCGCCGCCGTCGCCGACCTGACCCGGCTGGCCGGCTGGACGTCGTACGACATCGGCGCGCACGGGCTCGCCCAGCGCTACTTCGTCCAGGCGCTCCGTCTCTCCCAGGCGGCCGCCGACCGGACCTACGGCGCGTACGTCCTGGTCACCATGAGCCGACAGGCCGTCTACCTCGGCCACGGCCGGGAGGCCGTGCAGCTGGCGCGAGTGGCCCAGCAGGGCGCGGGCGGCTCCG
This sequence comes from Streptomyces sp. NPDC058632, assembly GCF_042717095.1. Taxonomy (NCBI): domain Bacteria; kingdom Bacillati; phylum Actinomycetota; class Actinomycetes; order Kitasatosporales; family Streptomycetaceae; genus Streptomyces; species Streptomyces sp. NPDC058632. The sequence goes on from NZ_JBHXQZ010000116.1 coordinate 9,632, forward strand.
TCCCGCCCCTGGTCCAGGCCCTGCTGCACGCCGTCGAGGCGCGCGGGCACGGGGTGCTCGGCGAGGTCCGCGCCTGCACCGCCGCCCTGGTACGCGCCGAACGCGCCCTGGAGAGCGCCCGGCCCGGCGACGAGGTCCCGCACTGGGTGCGCTTCTTCGACGAGGCCCAGCTCGCCGACGAGTTCGGCCACTGCCACCGGGACCTCCAGCAGTTCCGGGCCGCCGCCCAGCACGCGGAGCGCTCGCTGCAACTGCGTGCCCCCGGTTACGCCCGCAGCCGCCTGTTCTGCCGGGTCGTCCTCGCCACCGCCCGCCTCGGCCTCGGCGAACTCGACCAGGCCTGCCTCCTCGCCGCCGAGGCGGCCGGCCAGGCCTCCGAGATGCGCTCGGTACGGGCGGTGGAGTACGTCCGCGATTTCGAACGCCGCCTGGAGCCCTACCGCGACGCGGCCCCGGTCCGCGTCTACCGGGACAGGATCGCGGCGTACGGCTGAGCCGGGGAGCCGGGGAGCCGGGGAGCCGGGGAGCCGGGGAGCCTGGGAGCCGGGGCGACGACGGTGGCGCTCGTCCGGCTCGCGTCCTCGACCGAACTGCCGTACGGGCCCCGGACGTCGGCGGACGGCACGGCACCCGGCGCACCCCTGCCGAGCCGGTGGGCGGTGTGCCGGGTGCCGTGCCGTTCGCCGGGCGGTCAGGCCGCCCGGGCCGTGGGGAGGGGGTCGGCCGTGTGCAGGGGGCGGTCCGCGCCCAGGTCCGCCAGGATCGCGGCCGAGGCGCGGTGGCCCGAGTGCAGGGCGCCCTGCACGGTGCTGGTGTCGCGGTGGTCGCCGCACACGTACAGGCCCGCCAGCAGCCGTACCGGGCGGCGCAGATCGTGCGGTGGGGGCGTCGCCGGCACGGCGTCGGCGGTGTGGTGGACCGCCAGGGTCTCCCAGCGCGCCGTCGACATGCCGTACAGCCTGGACAGGTGCACGCGCACGCCCGTGTCGACCTGCGTCCCGGGCGGGCCCAGGACCGTGGACGACACCAGCGCGCGCCCGGCCGGCGCCCGGGACGGGTCCACCCGGCTGACCACCGCCGTGTGGGCCACCGGGCCGCCCCGGTCGGCGTCCAGGAGCAGCGAGGCGCCGGTCTCCGGCGGCTCGTCGGTCGCGTGGTGCACCACCGTCACCGGGTGGAAGTCCGGCACCCGCAGGCCCGGCAGCAACTGGGCGGCGGCGCGCGCGTCCGTCGCGATCAGCACCGCGCGGCAGCGGAACTCCCCGTGCTCGGCGGTGGTCACCGACGTCGTCGAGACGGAGGTGACCCGAACACCGGTGCGCAGCGTGCCCGGTGGCAAGCCCCGGGCCAGCAGTTCCGGGAGTGCCTCCGCGCCACCCTCCGGCAGACACAGGCGCCCGGCCGCGAAGGCGCGCAGCGCGAGATCCGCGCACCGGCTGGACGTGGTGAGGTCCGGGTCGCACAACAGCGCGGCGAGCAGCGGACGGAGGAAGCCGTCGACGGTACGGGCCGGCAGTCCGCGGGCCACCAGCGCCTCGGCGGCGGTCAGCTCCGGCCGGGCCAACAGCCGTTCCACCGGTGTGCCCGCGAGCCGGGTGAACGCGGCACCCAGCCGGGCCTGGTCGACGGCGGTGCCCAGCGGGGCACCGGTCCGGCTCCGGGGAGCGGACACCTGCCGTCCGGGGACGGCCACCGGCCTCCTGGGCGCCGCCCCAGCCCGGGGGGCGCTCGCAAGGGCGCGCACCGCATGGAGTGCGCCCCTTGCACCCTTCGTGCCGACGGATACGCCCGCGCGGTGGTGCCGTCCGTCGCTGTGCAGCAGGACCCCGGGCGCGAACGGGCGCAGCACGAGCCCGTCCAGGCCCGCGGCCGGCCGCAGTTCGGGATAGGCCGTGGACAGCAACTGCCCGATTCTGTCGAGCCGGAAGCCGTCGACCTTCTCCGTGGCCATCCGGCCGCCCACCGTAGGGGCGGCCTCCAGGACCACGGTGGTGACTCCTGCGCCGGTCAGTCGTCGCGCCGCGGAGAGTCCGGCGGTCCCGGCCCCCACGACGACGACGTCCGCCTGGTACGTGGGCTCAAGCACGTGCCCCTCCTCGAGGTTGCGCGGACGCTGGAGACGTCATGCCCCCAACAGGCCCCAGGGATACCCGAGTTCTGCTCGAGGTTAGGCCCGGGAAGGCGCGCGGGGAGTCGCGCATCCACGGGGGCACGGGCGCACGGCGGTCGCATGCGGCCTCCGGACGGGCCCATCACGGTCACCGAGGGTGCACCGCGCGCACCGGCCGTCCCGCGCCCTCCGTACCGGGGCCCCTCGGCACCACACCCCGACCCAACCGCCCGGTACCCGACATCCGGTACCCGGTGCAGGCCTCACCGACTGCCCGTCGCTGCCTCTGCCCGAAGTGCCTCGGAACCGGCGCCCGCCGTGCCGGGCAACCCGCCGCACCCGGCCCCCGGCCCCCGGCACCCGGCACTCTCCATCCGGCACCCGGTGCAGGCCTCACCGACTGCCCGTCGCTGCCTCCGCCCGAAGTGCCTCGGAACCGGCGCCCGCCGCACGGGGCACCTCCGTGCCGACGTCCGTCGCGCCGCCCCGCCCGCTCCGTCACAGTGCCGCGCGGATCGACCCCTCGATGTCCGGGAACGCGAACCGGAATCCCGACTCCAGCAGCCGCGTCGGCAGTACCCGGGCGCTGCCCAGCACGTCCTGGGCCATCTCGCCGAGCACCGTCCGCAGCACCGGCGCCGGTACCGCGAACACCGTCGGCCGGCGCAGCACGCGCCCCATCGCCTCGGTGATCTCACGGTTGGTCGCCGGGTGCGGCGCGGTCAGGTTGAACGGCCCGGACAGCCCGTCGGTGTCGAGCAGGTGGCGCAGGGCGGCCACCTCGTCGTGCAGGGCGATGTACGACCAGTACTGGCGCCCGTCGCCCAGCCGCCCGCCCAGCCCGGCCCGGAACAGCGGGAAGAGCCTGCCCCACGCCCCGCCCCCGCGGGCCACCACGAGCCCGGTCCGGGCGAACGCCGTCCGCACGCCCGCCTCCCGGGCCGGTGCCGCGGCGGCCTCCCACTCGACGCACAGCTCCGGCAGGAAACCCGAGCCCGCCGGCGCGCTCTCGTCGACCGTCCGGTCACCGGTCTCGCCGTAGTAGCCGATCGCGCTGCCGTTCACGAACACTCGCGGCCGTACGTCCCGCTCCAGCCCGGCGACCGCCTCGGCGAGCGCTGTCGTGCCCCGCACCCGGCCGGTGCGGATCCGCTCCTTGTACTCGGGTGTCCAGCGGCGGTCGCCCACCCCGGCACCGGCGAGATTGACCAGGGCGTCGCACCCGGCGAGCCCGGCCGCGTCCACGGACCCCCGCTCCGGGTCCCACCGCACCTCGTCCTCCGTGCGGGGCGTCCTGCGCACCAGGCGCACCACCGTGTGCCCGTCGGCGGTCAGGGACCGTACGAGTGCGCCGCCGATGAGGCCGGACGCACCGGCCACCGCGATTCGGGAAGGTTTCATGATTCCATCCTGCCCCGCGGCCCGGACATCACGGCGGACCCGCCGCCCTACGACGTCACGAGCTCCCCGGTGCCGACCGGTGCCGTCGCGTCGGCCGCGCGCTCCGCGTCCTCGGCGACCTCGGCCGCGGTCAGGACGTAGCCGGTCTCCGCGTCCGAGGTGGACCGGGCGAACACCACGCCGAACACCCGGCCGTCGGTGGTCAGCAGCGGTCCACCGGAGTTGCCGGGGCGCACGGTGGAGCGGATGGAGTAGATCTCGCGGGTGACGACCCGGTCGCCGTAGATGTTCTGCCCCCTCGCCTGCACCCGGTTCGCGACCGTCGCGGCCCGGAGGTTCAGGTCGCCGTCCTGCGGGTAGCCCGCGACGACCGCCGAGTCGCCGCGGTCGGCGTCCTCGACGAACCGGAGGACGGGCGCCCGCAGCTCGGGCACGTACAGCACGGCCACGTCCTTCTGCGGGTCGAACAGCACCACCCGGGCCTCGTACGCCCGCCCGACGCCGCCGACCCGCACGGTCGGCTCGTCGATGCCGGCGACCACATGGGCGTTGGTCATCACGTGCTCCGTCGCGTACACGAAGCCGCTGCCCTCGCGGCCCTGGAGACCCGCGACGCCCTCGACCTTCACGGTGCTCCGCCGGGCGGCCCGGGTGGCGGCCGCGGTGACGCTGTCGCCGGAGGGCTCGGCGACCTCGGCCGCCGACTCGTTCTCGAACGGGTTGAAGACCTGCGGGAAACCTGCCTCGGTCAGCGCCGAGGTGGCCCGCGAGAACCACGCGGGGGTGGTGTCCGGCATCACCTCGTGGACCGCGCCGAGCAGCCGCGAGTCCCGGATCGCGGAGGTGATCAGCGGGGACGAGGAGGCGCCGAGGACGGACGCGAGCACCCAGGCCACGATCAGCACGGCCACCGAGTTGGCCACCGCCCCGCCGGCCCCGTCCGCCACCCGCAGCGGCCCCCGGTCCAGCTCCCGCCGCAGCCTGAGCGCCAGCCGGCCCGCCGCTTCATGGCCCGCGGCCGCCGGCAGCAGCACCGTGAGCAGGGCCGTCACCGTCGCTCCGGTCGTCCCCGGGGTCACCAGGTCCATCACCCAGGGCAGAATCCACACGCCGACGACCGCACCGCCCACGAAACCGGCCAGCGACACGCAGCCGGCCAGCAGGCCGCGCCGGTAGCCGGACGCCGCGTAGGCCAGGACGACCAGCAACAGCAGGATGTCGAGCAGGTCCACGCACGCCGCCTTTCTCTCGGGCCCTCTCATACGTGGGGGAGGGGCCCGGTGATCAGCCACGCGCGGGTGACCACCGGGAAGCGGCCGCACGCGCGTGTACCCGGAAGAACGCCGGGGACCCGGACGATGGTTCCGCACGGCCCCCGGCCGCGCTTCCACCACGGTCCCGGACGCCGGTTCCACCGGTCGGCACGGCCACGTCGCGGGGCGGCCCGGTCCGCCCCACAGTGAAGGCATGCGTGCCCTCAGGAGACCAAGGGGAGCGCGGCTGCGCCATGCTTCCCGGATACCCGGCGGAGCCGGCCGCACAGGCCTGCCCAGAGCCGTCGAAGTGCTGCTCGGCTGTCTGCCGGGCGTCGCCGCGGCGGTCGCCCTGGTGCTGTGCGCGTACGGCGTCGAACGGGCCGCGGAGACCTCGTCGGCCGCTCCCGTCACCGTCCGCAGGACGGCCGCCCACACGGCGCCCAGGCCGCCCATCGTGTCGAGAGCGGCCTGGGTGGGCGACGCCGGCCGCGAACAGCCGCCCCCGCGCTACGACGACGAGGTCGTCGCCGTCTTCGTCCACCACACCGACTCGCCCAACGACTACGACTGCGCCGAGGCCCCCACCCACATCCGCAACGTCTACGAGGGCCAGACCAACGCCCGGGAGTGGGACGACATCGGCTACAACTTCGTCGTCGACCGGTGCGGCACCATCTACGAAGGCCGCGCCGGCGGCATCGGCCGTCCCGTCACCGGCGCCCACACCCAGGGCTTCAACCACCGCACCACGGGCATCGCCGCGCTCGGCACCTTCACCGCCGGGGTGCCCGTGCCGCCCGCGATGGAGCACGCCATCGCCGAGCTGGCCGCCTGGAAGCTCGGCCTGTCCGGCACCGACCCGCGATCCGACGTCCGGCTGGTCTCCAGCAACGGCCGCAGCAGGTACGCGGCCGGCACCACCGCCATGCTGCCCGCCCTCGCGGGCCACAGCGACGGCTTCATGACCAGCTGTCCGGGTGCCGCCCTGCACGCCCGGCTGCCGAAGATCAGGGAGATGGCGGCGGAGCTTCAGGGCCGCTGGCCGGAGGCCGGACACCGGCAGGAGAAGCGGCAGGAAGAGGCACAGGAGAAGGCGCAGGAGGAGGACAGCCGGAGTGCGGGGGCGGCGGTCCCGGAGTGAGCGGAGCCCCGGTGCCCAGGACCCCGGGACTCAGGGCCGGAACCGGTCCCAGAGCCGGGGATAGCGTTCGGCGAGCCGGGAGTCGTCCTCGAAGTCGACGGACGTGCCCTCGGGTTCGGTCGGGCCCGCGGAGAGCTCCAGGTCGGGGGCCACGGTGCCGGTGAGCTGCTCGTACGCCTCGTCCGCCGCGTAGCCGAGCTCCTCGCCGTCGCCGTCGATCTCCTCGTCGAAGTCGTCCAGCAGGTCGGCCAGGGAGTCCGGGTCGTGCAGCGCGCCCTCGAAGACCTCGCGGCCCTGGCCGATCAGCCAGCACCGGAAGAAGTCGAAGGCGTCGTCGCTCGCCCCGTCGAGGAGCACCCAGGCGGCGCCCCACAGGTCCCAGCGGTAGGCGCGGTGGTAGCGGGACTCGAAGTGCCGGGCGAAGTCGAGGACCGCCTCCGGGTCCAGCCTCGCGAGCCGCTCCACGAGCAGGTCGGCCTGCTCCTCCGGATCGCCCTCGGCGTCCTCGCGGGCGGTGTCGACCAGCTCCCAGAACTCCGTCTCGTCCATCACGCGTCAAGCATCGGCCCTGGAACCGCCGGACGCACCCCGGATCGCGGGATCACTTCGGCCCGTACAGCAGGGCCAGCCGTACGGCCTGGGCGGCGAACCGCTCCCGCAGCGACGCCGGCGCCAGCACCTCCACCTCGGGGCCCAGTGCCGTCAGCTGGGTGCGGGCGACCTCCTCGGACTCCACCGGCAGGGTCACCGTCACCCATCCGTCGCCGTCGCCGTCGCCGTCGCCGTCGGCCCCGGCCGCCTCGGCCAGTGCCTTCCGCGCGGCCGCCGGGTCCACGGCGTGCGGCAGCGCGCGCATCCCCTCGGGCGACAGCCGTACCACCACCTCCGCCCGCAGGATCGAGTGCGCGAACTGCTCCGCCCGCTCCTCCCAGAACGCGGGCAGGTCGAACTCCGGGTCACGTTCGAAGCGTTCGGTGCCCGCCCCGCGCAGCGCCCCCACCGTGTCCACCGCCCGCACCGGCTCCACCGCCGTGAACCGGTCGACCCGGTACACCCGGTACACCCGGTACACCTGGCGGGACCCGGGTCCCACCGCGCCCTGCCCCGGCGTCCCCTGTTCCGGCCCCTCCTGCGACGGCACCCGCGCGCACAGATACCAGACCCCCGCCTTGAGCACGAGCCCGTACGGCTCCAGTTCCCGCTCCACCTCGGTGTCCCCGCGCCGGTAGCGCGCGGTGACCCGGCGGTCGTCCCACACCGCGTCCGCCACGGCCGGCAGCAGCCCGGGTGCCGGCACCTCGCGGAACCAGTTCGGGGCGTCCAGATGGAAGCGCTGGGCCGCCGTCCGCGGCGCGTCCCGCAGGGACGGCAGCAGCGCCGCCGACACCTTCAGCCGGGCCGCGGAGGCCGTGTCCTCCAGCCCCATCTCGCGCAGCGCGCCCGGCACCCCGGACAGGAACAGCGCCTCCGCCTCACCGCGGGCCAGCCCCGTCAGCCTGGTCCGGTAGCCGCCGACCAGCCGGTACCCGCCGGTCCGTCCCCGGTCCGCGTACACCGGCACCCCGGCCTCGGACAGGGCCTGCGCGTCCCGGGTGACGGTCCGCTCCGAGACCTCCAGCTCGCGCGCCAGCTCGGCGGCGGTCATGGAGGGCCGGGACTGGAGCAGCAGCACCATCTTGATCAGCCGGGCAGCGCGCATGGCACCCATCATGCAGCAGGAGGCCCCCGCCGCAGCGGGGGCCTCCTGCCGTCGAACCCGAAGACCCCGGTCCTACAGGTCCTACAGGTCCTACAGGTCCTACAGGTCCTACAGGCCGTACTTCTCGCGCGCTTCCTTCACGGCCGTCACCTGTACCTCGCCGCGCCGGGCGAGCTGCGCCAGCGCCGCGACGACGACGGACTCGGCGTCGACCCCGAAGTGGCGGCGGGCCGCCTCACGGGTCTCGGAGAGGCCGAAGCCGTCGGCGCCCAGCGAGGTGTAGTCCTGCTCGACCCACTGCGCGATCTGGTCGGGGACCTGGCGCATGTAGTCGGACACCGCCAGCACCGGACCCTCGGCGCCCTGGAGCGCCTGCCGGACGTACGGCACCCGCTCCTCGCCGCGCAGCAGTGCCTCGTCCGCCTCCATGGCGTCCCGGCGCAGCTCGGTCCACGACGTCGCCGACCACACGTCGGCCGCCACGCCCCACTCCTCGGCGAGCATCCGCTGCGCCTTCAGCGCCCAGTGGATCGCCGTACCGGAGCCGAGCAGCTGGATCCGCGCGGCGTTGGCGGCGGGGGTGAGCCCCGCCGACTCCGCCGTGTTGAAGCGGTACAGGCCCTTGAGGATGCCCTCGTCGATCCCGGCGGCCGAGGGTTTGGCAGGCTGCGGGAGCGGCTCGTTGTAGACCGTCAGGTAGTAGAAGACGTTCTGGTCCTCGCCCGGGGCCGCCTCGCCGTACATCCGGCGCAGACCGTCCTTGACGATGGTGGCGATCTCGTACGCGAACGCCGGGTCGTAGCTCAGCGCGGCCGGGTTGGTCGCCGCGATGACCGGCGAGTGGCCGTCGGCGTGCTGCAGGCCCTCACCGGTGAGGGTGGTGCGGCCGGCGGTGGCACCGACGAGGAAACCGCGGCCGAGCTGGTCGCCGAGCTGCCACATCTGGTCGGCCGTGCGCTGCCAGCCGAACATCGAGTAGAAGATGTAGAACGGGATCATCGCCTCGCCGTGCGTCGCGTACGACGTGGAGGCGGCGATGAAGTCGGCCATGGAACCGGCCTCGGTGATCCCCTCGTTGAGGATCTGGCCGTTCTCGGCCTCCTTGTAGTACATCAGCTGGTCGCGGTCGACCGGCTCGTACGTCTGGCCCTTGGGCGAGTAGATGCCCAGTGACGGGAAGAGCGACTCCATGCCGAAGGTGCGCGCCTCGTCGGGGACGATCGGCACCCAGCGCTTGCCGGTCTCCTTGTCGCGGACCAGGTCCTTGACCAGGCGGACGAACGCCATGGTGGTGGCCACGTTCTGCGAGCCGGATCCCTTGTCGAAGGCGGCGAACGCCTTGTCCGCCGGGGCCGGCAGCGGGGCGACGGGGTGCACGCGGCGGGCCGGGGCCGGACCGCCGAGGGCCGCGCGCCGCTCCTGGAGGTAACGGACCTCGGGGGAGTCGGCGCCCGGGTGGCCGTAGGGGACCACGCCGTCGACGAAGTCGCTGTCCTTGACAGGCAGTTCGAGGCGGTCGCGCATCGCCTTGAACTCGTCCACCGACAGCTTCTTCATCTGGTGGTTGGCGTTCTTCGACGCGAAGCCCTCGCCGAGCGTGTGGCCCTTGACCGTCTGGGCCAGGATCACGGTCGGCGCGCCCGTGTGGGAGAGCGCGGCGCGGTAGGCGGCGTAGACCTTGCGGGCCTCGTGGCCGCCGCGCGAGAGGTGGAAGCACTCGAGGATCTTGTCGTCGCTCAGCAGCTTCGCCATCTCGACGAGCGCCGGGTCCTTGCCGAAGAAGTCCTCGCGGATGTAGGCGGCGTCGCGGGTCTGGTACGTCTGGACCTGCGCGTCGGGCACCTCGCGCAGGCGGCGGACCAGCGCGCCGGTGGTGTCCAGCTGGAACAGCTCGTCCCAGGCGGTGCCCCACAGGCTCTTGACCACGTTCCAGCCGGCGCCGCGGAACTGGGCCTCCAGCTCCTGCACGATCTTGAAGTTGGCGCGGACCGGGCCGTCGAGCCGCTGCAGGTTGCAGTTGATGACGAAGGTCAGGTTGTCCAGGCCCTCGCGGGAGGCGAGGGTGAGCGCGGTGGTGGACTCCGGCTCGTCCATCTCGCCGTCGCCGAGGAACGCCCACACGTGGGAGTTCGACAGGTCCTTGATGCCGCGGCTGGTCAGATAGCGGTTGAACCGCGCCTGGTAGACCGCGGAGATCGGGCCGAGGCCCATCGACACCGTGGGGAACTCCCACAGCGACGGCAGGCGCCGCGGGTGCGGGTAGGACGGCAGTCCGTCGCCGCCGGCCTCGCGGCGGAAGTTGTCGAGGTGCGCCTCGGTCAGCCTGCCGTCGAGGAAGGCGCGGGCGTAGATGCCGGGGGAGGCGTGGCCCTGGATGTAGAGCTGGTCGCCGGAGCCGTCACCCTCCTTGCCGCGGAAGAAGTGGTTGAAGCCGGTCTCGTAGAGCCAGGCCGCGGAGGCGAAGGTGGCGATGTGGCCGCCGACGCCGTACTTGCTGCCGCGGGTCACCATCGCCGCCGCGTTCCAGCGGTTCCACGCGGTGATGCGGGACTCCATCGCCTCGTCGCCGTCCACGGCGGGCTCGGCGGCGGTGGGGATGGTGTTGACGTAGTCGGTCTCGAGAAGCTGCGGCAGCGCCACGCCGGCGCCCTCGGCGCGCTCCAGCGTACGGCGCATCAGGTACGCGGCCCGGTGCGGTCCGGCGGCCTTGGCGACAGCGTCGAGGGAGGCCTGCCATTCGGCGGTCTCCTCGGGGTCGCGGTCCGGGAGCTGGTCCAGCTCGCTCGGCTGGATGGCCTTGGGGTCGGTCATGTCGCCGCCTTCCTCAGTCGAAGGGGGTTCCCTCATCGGTAAGGGTTCGGGGTGCCCTTGGTCTTTGGCAGGACAGGGCTGGGGCTCTGGTGGAGACCCCGCAGGTGACCATAACCCGCTGATCGATGATCGATCAAAGGGTTCGGGTGAAAATCTCTTGATTTCAAGAAAGTCGGCACGCGGTGCCCGGGCAAGTGGCACCGAGTGACGCGAAGAAAGGGGTGTTTTCGCAGGTGAGCAAGGGTCTTCGCAGATCCCGTGCCGGGCTCACGCCCGGGGCGCGCACCCCAGCACGTGAGCCTTCACGATCTCCGCGATCCGGGGGTCGCGGCGGCGGAACGCGGCCACCAGGTCCTGGTGCTCCTCCGCGTACGACTGCTGGACCGTGCCCAGCCAGCGGATGGACAGAGCGGTGAAGACCTCGATGCCCAGGCCCTCCCAGGTGTGCAGCAGCACCGAGTTGCCGGCCGCGCGGACCAGTTCGCGGTGGAAGGCGACCGTGTGCCGCACCTGGCCCGTGCCGTCGGCGACGCGGTCGGCCTCGTACAGCGCGGCGACGTGCGGCTCCAGCGCCGAGCAGTCCTCCGCCAGCCGCTCCGCCGCCAGTTCCGCGGCGATCGCCTCGAGACCGGCCCGCACCGGGTAGCTCTCCTCCAGGTCGGTGGCCGAGAGGTTCCGCACCCGGACGCCCTTGTTGGGCGCCGACTCGATCAGCCGCAGCGACTCCAGCTCGCGCAGCGCCTCCCGCACCGGCGTCTGGCTGACCTCGAGCTCCGTCGCGATCCGTCGCTCCACGATCCGCTCGCCCGGCTGCCAGCGCCCGCTGATGATCCCTTCCAGGATGTGCTCGCGGATCTGTTCGCGCAGCGAGTGGACGACGGGCGCGGTCATGAGGGCTCCTTGAACAGGACTCGTGAATCCGAGGCAGCCGCCCGACGAGCCCCGTCGAGGGGCGGCGGACGGGCGACGGACAGGACCCTTGAGGGCGATTGACCCTTAGACAATACGGCTGTGACGCCGCCCGGGAGGGGCGCACAGGGTGCTTTCGAGCAGGTGAGACGAGGCTTACACGGCGCATACGGCGCAGCCCGCGACGGATGCGCCCAGACCCGCCGGGCCCGCGCGACGGGGCCCTGCGGGCCCGCCCTGCGGGCCCGCCGCCCGGTCCGCGTGAACCGGTCCGCGTGAACCGGTCCGTACGCCCGGTCCGTACGCCGGGCGCGTGCCCCGTGGGCCGAGGCCGGCGTGACGTGAGCTTCCACGGCCCGGGCCGTCCGGATGCGAAGCCGCGTACCGGGTACCGCGCGCCGAGCCCGGACCCCGAACCCCGCACACGACGGTGCCCCCGCCCGGGACGTCCGGACGGGGGCACCGGTGACCGGGGTCGGCGACCCGGTTCAGCGGCCGTGGATCACAGGCCGAGCTCGACCTCGAACTCGCCCGCCTCCAGGATCGCCTTGACCGAGTTCAGGTAACGGGCCGCGTCGGCACCGTCCACCAGCCGGTGGTCGTAGGAGAGGGTCAGGTACGTCATGTCGCGGACGCCGATGACCGTGCCCTCCTCCGTCTCGATGACGGCCGGACGCTTGACCGTGGCACCGATGCCGAGGATCGCGACCTGACCCGGAGGCACGATGATCGTGTCGAACAGCGCGCCGCGCGAACCGGTGTTGCTGATGGTGAAGGTCCCGCCGGACAGCTCGTCCGGGGTGATCTTGTTCGCCCGGACCTTGCCCGCCAGGTCGGCCGTGGCCTTGGAGATACCGGCGATGTTGAGGTCACCGGCGTTCTTGATGACCGGGGTCATCAGGCCCTTCTCGGAGTCCACCGCGATACCGATGTGCTCGGTGTCGAAGTAGGTGATGGTCCCCTCGGCCTCGTTGATCCGGGCGTTGACGGCCGGGTGGGCCTTCAGCGCCTGGGCCGCGGCCTTGACGAAGAACGGCATCGGGGAGAGCTTGACGCCCTCACGGGCCGCGAACGCGTCCTTGGCCCGCGTACGCAGCTTCATCAGCCGCGTGACGTCGACCTCGACGACCGAGGACAGCTGCGCCTGCTCGCGCAGCGCCTTGACCATGTTGTCGCCGATGACCTTGCGGATCCGCGGCATCTTCACGGTCTGGCCGCGCAACGGCGACGCGTCGAGGACCGGGGCCCGCTTGGCGGCCGGGGCGGCCTGCGGCGCGGGAGCCGCCGCCGGGGCGGCCTTCGCGGCCTCGGCCGCGGCGACCACGTCCTGCTTGCGGATCCGGCCGCCGACGCCGGTGCCCTTGACCGTGGACAGCTCGACGCCGTGCTCGGCGGCGAGCTTGCGCACCAACGGGGTCACGTAGGCACCCTCGTCGGTCGGCTGGGCGGCGGCGGGAGCCGCGGCCGGAGCGGCAGCGGCCGGAGCCGCCGGCGCGGGGGCCGGGGCGGCCGGCTGCGGAGCCGGAGCGGCCTGCGGGGCGGGAGCCGGGGCAGGAGCAGGCGCCGGAGCGGCCTGCTGCGGGGCCGGAGCCGGAGCCGGGGCGGGCTCGGGCTCGGGCTCGGGCTGCGCCGGGGTGGGCTCCGGCGCCGGCTCCGGCTGTGCCGGTGCGGCCGGAGCCTGCTCGGCAGCCGCCGGAGCGGCAAGCGGACCGGAACAGTCCCCAGGACC
>NZ_JBHXQZ010000117.1:0-11265 GCF_042717095.1 Streptomyces sp. NPDC058632
GTTCGCCGGGCGGGCTTCCCGGGCGGGTTCCTCCGCATGGGTTCGCCGGGCGGGTTCGCCGGGCGGGCTTCCCGGGCGGGTTCCTCCGCATGGGTTCGCCGGGCGGGTTCGCCGGGCGGGCTTCCCGGGCGGGTTCCTCCGCATGGGTCCGCCGGGCGGGTTCCCCGGACGGGTCCGCCCGGCGGGGTCCTCCGTATGGGCCCGCCGGGCGGGTTCCTCCGCACGGCCTCGCCGGGCACGGGCCCGTCGGTTTACTTCGTGGGTGTCTGAGCGCCGGGCTCCGCCGCGTACGCCTCCAGCTCGCGGGCGAGCGTCTCCGCGTCGTACGGGCCGGTGTGCCGGCGGTTGCCGATGAAGAACGTCGGCGCCCCGCGGGCACCGCTGGCCTCGGCGCTGGCGGCGTCCGCCCGTACCTTGGCGGCGGTCCACTCGTCGTCGAGATCGCGGAGGAACCTCTCGACGTCGAGCCCGAGCTCGGCGGCGTAGCCGGCGGCGTCCTCGTACTCCAGCTCGTCCTGGTGTTCGAAGAGCAGGTTGTGCATGTCCCAGAAGCGTCCCTGCGCGTCGGCGGCGACGGCCGCCCGCGCGGCGAGTTCGGAGTGCGGGTGCACGTCGGGCAGCGGCAGGTGCCGGAAGACGTAGCGGAACCGGTCGCCGAACCGTTGCCGCAGTTCCTGGGTGACACCGGTGGCCCGGGCGCAGAAGGGGCACTCGAAGTCGCCGTACTCGACGAGGGTGAGCGGCGCCCCGGGGGGCCCGTAGATGTGGTCCGTCTCCGGGTCGACCGGCCGGTCCAGGTAGCGGGGCAGGTCCGCATCGGTCTGGCCGCGCAGGACGGCGGCCAGGTGGAACACGAGCCAGCCGGCGGCGGTGGCGAACACGGCCGCCAGCAGCACGCCGACCGTCGCCTCGGCGCGCACCACCGGGTCGTCGAAGGCGAGCCCGACGATCAGCAGGGAGACGGTGAAGCCGATCCCGGACAGGGCACCGCCGCCCAGGACATGGCCCTGTCCCACACCGGTCGGCAGCTGTCCGAGGCCGACCCGGGTGCCGAGGCGGGCGCCGCCCCAGATGCCGACCAGTTTTCCGACGACGAGACCCACGACCACGGCCCAGGTGAGGGAGGAGGTCAGGGCGTTGGTCAGGACGCCGTCGCGCAGGTCGACACCGGCGTTGGCCAGCGCGAACACCGGGACGATGACGTAGCTGGACCAGGGGTGGAGCACCGTCTGGAGCCGTTCGTTGACGGAGACGGCCTGCTGGAGCCCTTTGCGTGCCGTCTTGCCCACCCCCGCGAGAGGGGACTGGCGGAAGGCGCGGAAGAGCCGCGCGGCCTGCTCCACCCCCTCGCGCGACGGGTTCGTGGCGGGGATCAGGAGACCGCCGAGCATGCCGGCGATGGAGGCGTGCAGGCCGGCCTGGAGGGTGGCGAGCCACATCACCAGGACGACCAGGACGTACGGAGCGGCCCGCCAGACGCTGAAGCGGGTCAGCGCGGACAGCACCACACCCAGGACCAGCGCGACGACCAGTGGCGGCACGCTGATGCTGCCGGAGTAGACCACGCCGATCACGGTGACGGCCACGATGTCGTCGATGACGGTGATGGCCAGCAGGAAGACGCGCAGCTGCGTGACGAAGCGCGGGCCCACCACGGCGAGCGCGCCCAGCATGAACGCCGTGTCGGTGCCGATGACCACACCCCAGCCCGTGGCGGCGTCGCCCCCGGGCGCGATCGCCAGATACAGCAGGACGGGAACGATCATGCCGCCGATTCCGGCGAGGCCCGGGATCATGAGTTTGCGGCGGCTGTTCAGCTCGCCCACGGAGACCTCGTAGCGGACCTCCAGGCCGATGACGAAGAAGAACAGGGCCATCAGCCCGTCGTTGACCCAGTGCCCCAGGTCCATCGACAGACGGGCGTCACCGAGGGAGAGCGACAGATCGGTGTGCCAGAGGGAGGTGTACGCCTCCGACCAGGGCGAGTTCGCCCAGACCAGGGCCACTGCCACAGCGGCCAGGAGCAGGCCCGCGCTGCCCGCCTCGGTCGCCATGAAGGTGCGCACCGGGGTGGACAGCTGGGCCGCCAGTTCGCTTCTCCGCGACCGGGACTGGGCGTCCCCGGACTTGTTCTTGCGCAGGATCATCGGGGAGTCACCGTGCCCGTCCGCCTTCTGGTCGTGGAGCGCGGGTGGGGCAGGAGGACGAGGGCGCGCCGGCCAGGATGCCGATCTTCGAATGTCCCGCACATGTTCTTCACTTCCCGTACAACCATTCGTCGCTGTTCCGTATCTGATCACGCGAGTCAACAGACTCCATGGTCACTCGGGTCCCGGGTGTGACGACGAGCCGTCGGGTGACGTACCCATGAATTCCGGCGTCCACCAGGGCCCCTTCCTCTGCAAGGGTTCCTGCGACGCCCCGGTCGACCTCCTGCTCGGCGACTACGCGGCGACCTGCACCGCGGCCTCGTCGACCACCGCCGACTGCTCGGGCAGGATCGACGTCCACCCGGCCTACGGAGAGCTGATCAACTCCGACGCCGGCACCTGGAAGGGCGGCGCCCCGGCCCTCGACACTTCGTCGACGTGAAGCAAGGCCCCGACCGGCCGGTCGCACGGTCGTCCCACAACGCCGATTCCCCGCGCCCCCAGGGGCGCGGGGCCGTACCGGCATGCGGCTCCGCCGCGTGGGCGCGACCCGTTTCCACGGGACCCACGGGCAACACGCCCCGGCGCCCCTCGCAAAGCCGAGCCCTAGGCGGGAAAGCGGTGGTCCACCCACTTCCACAGGAACTCCAGGGTGGCCGCCGCCACCGCCGCGATGCCGACCGCGACCCACGGCATCGTCATCCCGACCAGCTTCAGCGCGAAGAACTCCTGGAGCCACGGCACGACCAGCACCAGCAGGAATCCGGCACCCATCGTCGCCACCAGGGCGATCCGCCACCACGTGTACGGGCGGGCGACGATCGCCAGCACCCAGAGCGAGATCAGGAACAGCGTCAGCGTCGCCGCGCTCGTCTCCGCGTCCAGTGCCCCCTCGCCGCTGTAGTGGCGGCGGGCGATCAGATACGTGGTGAACGTCGCCAGCGCGGCCAGCGCGCCGCCCGGGATCGCGTACCGCATGACCCGCCGTACGAAGTTCGGCCGCGCCCGCTCCTTGTTCGGGGCCAGGGCCAGGAAGAACGCCGGGACGCCGATGGTGAGCGTGGACAGCAGCGTCAGGTGGCGCGGCAGGAACGGGTACTCCACCTGCGAGCACACCACCAGCACCGCGAGCAGCACCGAGTAGACGGTCTTCACCAGGAACAGCGTCGCGACCCGGGTGATGTTGCCGATCACCCGCCGCCCCTCCGCCACCACCGACGGCAGCGTGGCGAAACTGTTGTCGAGCAGCACGATCTGCGCGACCGCCCGCGTGGCCTCCGAACCGGAGCCCATCGCCACCCCGATGTCGGCGTCCTTCAGGGCCAGCACGTCGTTCACCCCGTCCCCGGTCATCGCGACCGTGTGCCCGCGGGACTGGAGCGCGCCCACCATGTCCCGCTTCTGCTGCGGGGTGACCCGCCCGAACACCGTGCCCTCGTCGAGCGCCCCGGCCATCGCGTCCCGGCCGGCGGGCAGCCCGCGCGCGTCGACGACCGTCCCCGCCAGCCCGAGCTTCCCGGCGACCGCGCCGACCGACACCGCGTTGTCGCCCGAGACGACCTTGGCGTCGACGTCCTGCTCGGCGAAGTACGCCAGTGTGTCCGCCGCGTCCGGCCGCAGCCGCTGCTCCAGCACCACCAGCGCGGTGGGGCGGACCCCGACGGCGGCCTCGGGGTCGTCCAGGCCGCGCTCGCCGCGGGCGAGGAGCAGCACCCGCAGGCCCTGCTCGTTCAGCCGCCCCGTGCGGGCCAGGGCCGGGTCGCCGGCGTCGAGCAGGACGTCGGGTGCGCCGAGCAGCCAGACGGACGCGGTCCCGTCGCCCTCGGTGAAGGCGGCGC
Organism: Streptomyces sp. NPDC058632; assembly: GCF_042717095.1. Lineage (NCBI taxonomy): Bacteria > Bacillati > Actinomycetota > Actinomycetes > Kitasatosporales > Streptomycetaceae > Streptomyces > Streptomyces sp. NPDC058632. The sequence continues at coordinate 3,989 of NZ_JBHXQZ010000117.1, forward strand.
CGCTGTACTTGCGGGCGGAGGAGAAGGGAAGGGCGTCGGTGCGCCGCCAGTCACCGGCGTCGGGGTAGGCGTCGGCGATCGCCCGGAGCGAGGCGTTCGGCCGCGGATCGGAGACGCCGAGGGCGCCGAGCACCTTCCGCACGTACGCCTCGTCGCTGTCGCTGCGGCTGCCGCTTTCCGGGGCGCCGCCGTCGTCGAGCAGGTGCAGCCCCGTGACGTCCATGCCGCCCTCGGTGAGGGTGCCGGTCTTGTCCAGGCAGACCGTGTCGACGCGGGCCAGCCCTTCGATGGCGGGCAGTTCCTGCACCAGGCACTGCTTGCGGCCCAGCCGGACGACCCCGATCGCGAAGGCCACCGAGGTGAGGAGCACCAGCCCTTCCGGGACCATCGGCACGATCCCGCCGACCGTGCGGGCGATGGAGTTCCTCAACTCGTCGTCCTTGACGAACAGCTGGCTGATGATCAGCCCGGTCGCGGTCGGGATCATCATCCACGTCACGTACTTGAGGATCGTGGAGATGCCCGAGCGCAGCTCGGAGTGGACCAGCGTGAACCGGGACGCCTCCTCGGCGAGCTGCGCCGCGTACGCCTCGCGCCCCACCCTCGTCGCCTGGAAGGCGCCGCCGCCCGCGACCACGAAGCTGCCGGACATGACCTGGTCCCCCGGCCGCTTGACCACGGGGTCGGCCTCGCCGGTGAGCAGCGACTCGTCGATCTCCAGCGCGTCCGCCTCCGCACACACCCCGTCGACGACGATCTTGTCGCCCGGACCGATCTCGATCAGGTCGTCCAGCACGATCTGCGAGGTCCCGATCCCGGCGCTCGCCCCGTCCCGGCGCACCGTCGGCCGCGCCTCGCCGATCACGGCCAGGGAGTCCAGGGTCTTCTTCGCCCGCCACTCCTGGATGATGCCGATCCCGGTGTTGGCGAGGATCACGAAGCCGAACAGGCTGTCCTGGAGGGGCGCGACGCCCAGCATGATCACCCAGAGGACGCCGATGATCGCGTTGAACCGGGTGAGGACGTTCGCGCGGACGATCCCGGTCAGCGACCGGCTGCTGCGCACGGGCACGTCGTTGACCTGCCCGAGGGCCACCCGCTCCGCCACCTCCGCGGAGGTCAGGCCGGTCACCGGTGACGTGCGGGTGCCGGGGTGCGAGGCACCGGACTGCGGGTCCGCGTCGAGATGCGTCATGCGGACGACGGTACGTGCGCGGGCGCGGCCCCACCCACCGGTTGTGCGGAAGATCCGACCGGGGGAGGACGGCCGTGGCGCCGTGGTCGTACGGGAGTTGCGGCCGGTCGGCCGGCCGGTCGGCCGACCGGCGGCGACGTCAGTCGGTCGAGGAGGCGGGGGAGGCGGGAGAGGCGGGGGAGGGCCCGCGGAGCGGTTCGGCCTCCGGGACGTCCGCACTCCCGACGGCCTGTCCGGCCCGCGCGCGCTTGACCGCGGTCTCCCGCCGGCGGACGTGCCAGATGCCGATGAAGCCGAGGCCGCCGCCGGCCAGGCAGGTCCACAGCCACCAGGTGTGGCCGTGGTCGTCGAACCAGCCGTAGAACGGCAGCTGCACCAGGAAAAGGGCGAACCAGATGATCGTGCCGCCGACGACGGTGGCGACCACGGGGCCCTCAAAGGGCTCCGGCGCCTCGTGCTTGGGGGTCCCCTTGACGATGTCGGAGAGACCCGAGAGGAAAGCGGCCATGCGGACAGCTTACGAGGAGCGCGGGGTGTGACGTCCGCCGCGTCCGCGCCACGCCACCCGAATCGGTCTACGCGCGGAGATAGCGGGGACGTCGTTATATGTTCATACTGAATCCGTTTGTCTCTGGCCACTTCTGTTCGTAGAAAACGCCAAAGGGCTTGGGGGAGCCCGCCGGCGATGAGGTTTCCGCATGTCCACGTCGGCCCCCGCCAAGGCTCCGATGCCCGACCAGCCGGGGTCCGGCCACGGCGCACTCGACCGCTACTTCAGGATCTCCGAGCGGGGCAGCTCCCTGCCCCGCGAGATCCGCGGCGGATTCGCCACCTTCTTCGCGATGGCCTACATCATCGTGCTGAACCCGATCATCCTGGGCAGCTCGACGGACCTGTACGGCAACCAGCTCGACAACGGTCAGCTGGTCACCGCGACCGCCCTGACGGCGGCGTTCACCACGCTGCTCATGGGCGTCATCGGCAACGTGCCGATCGCGCTGGCCGCCGGCCTCGGCGTGAACTCGGTCGTCGCGCTCCAGCTCGCCCCCCGGATGTCCTGGCCGGACGCCATGGGCATGGTCGTGCTGGCCGGTTTCGTCGTCATGCTGCTGGTCGCCACCGGTCTGCGCGAGCGCGTGATGAACGCCGTCCCGTACGGTCTGCGCAAGGCCATCGCCATCGGTATCGGCCTGTTCATCATGATGATCGGTCTCGTCGACTCCGGTTTCGTCTCCCGCATGCCGGACGCGGCGAACACCACCGTGCCGATGCAGCTCGGCACCGGCGGCCACCTCACCGGCTGGCCGGTTCTCGTCTTCATCCTCGGCGCGCTGCTCACCCTCGCGCTGATCATGCGCAAGGTGCCGGGCGCGATCCTCATCTCGATCGTCGTGATGACCGTTCTCGCGATGATCATCGAAGCCGTGGCCGACGTCCCCTCCTGGGGCCTGACGAGCCCGGCCTGGCCCGGCAACCCGGTCGCCGCCCCCGACTTCGGCCTGATCGGCGAGGTCAGCCTGTTCGGCGGATTCGAGCAGGTCGGCGTACTGACCGGCGTCCTGTTCGTCTTCACCGTGCTGCTGTCGTGCTTCTTCGACGCCATGGGCACGATCATGGGCGTCTCCGACGAGGCCAGGCTGACCGACGCCGAGGGCCAGATGCCCGGCATCAACAAGGTCCTCTTCATCGACGGTGTCGCGGTCGCCGCGGGCGGCGCCGGCAGCGCTTCCGCCACCACCGCCTTCGTGGAGTCCACGGCCGGTGTCGGCGAGGGCGCGCGCACCGGCTTCGCCAACGTCGTGACCGGTGCGCTCTTCGCCGTCGCGCTGTTCCTCACGCCCGTCGCCACCATGGTCCCGTCGCAGGCGGCGACCCCGGCGCTGCTCGCGGTCGGCTTCCTGATCCTGGCGGGCTCCATCAGGGAGATCGACTGGGCGGACCACACCATCGCCATCCCGGCCTTCGTGACCATGGTGATGATGCCGTTCACCTACTCGATCACCAACGGCATCGGCATGGGCTTCATCACCTTCGTGGTGCTGCGCCTGGCGGCCGGGCGCGGCAAGGGGGTGCCGACGGCGATGTACGTGGTGTCGGCGGTCTTCGCCTTCTACTACCTGATGCCGGCGCTGGGCCTGACCTGAGCCGGTTCCGTGGGAGAAGGGGCGCGGTTCAGATGACGTCGTAGAACTTCTCCGTCTCCTCGACGGCGGTCTGGAACCGCTGGTCGAAGTCATCGCGCATGAGCGTCCGGACGACATAGTCCTGGACGCTCATTCCGCGTCTGGCGGCATGCTGCCGGAGCCGCTCGAGCAGCTCGTGGTCCATGCGCAGGCTGAGTACGTCGGTCCCCATGGCATGAGCGTTGCCGCACATCCCGGCCCGGTGTGCGCGCTTCCACGCCAGAGTCACCCGTACGAGTGATTCGAGTGAGTAATTCGGTCTCGCGGTTCGCCTCGCGGCTCCGGCATGCGGGTGGCCGATGTCACGGATGCCGGCGGAACCCGAGTGCGTCCCGAAATCCGAGTGCGTCCCGAAGGGTCCTTTAGCGAGAGTAATGAGTTACGCTAAAGAACATGCCGGACCTCAGCCATGGCGACGACGTAGCCGCCGTGAACGCCCTTCGATCCGCCGTGATGCGACTGTCCCGTCGGCTCAAGCACCAGCGCGTCGACGAGTCGCTCAGCCCCACCGAGATGTCGGTGCTGGGCACCCTGGCCCGGTGCGGCCGGGCCACCCCGGGCGAGCTCGCCCGCAAGGAACACGTCCAGCCGCCCTCGATGACCCGCATCGTGGCGCTGCTGGAGGGCAAGGGCCTGGTCCGGCTGGAGCCGCACCCCGACGACCGGCGCCAGAAGGTGGTCACGCAGACCGAACAGGCCGAGGCGATGCTGGACGAGAGCCGCCGCAGGCGGAACGTCTTCCTGGCCACCCTGGCCGAGGAACTCGACGAGGACGAGTGGGTGAAGCTCCGCGCCGCCGCCCCTGTCCTGGAGAAGCTCGCGCACCTCTAGGCGTGCGAGGTACGCGGTGACCGGAGCGCGCGGCGAGGCACCGGCGCGGCACGAGGCACGAGGTACGAAGCAACGGCAGCTGCCACCAGGAGGTGAACCTTGAGTACGGGACCCGGAGCAGACTCCGCCCCCGCACCGGACCACGACGACGACCGGACCACCCGCGACACCGAACCCGGCACCGCTACCCACACCCACACCGGCCTCGCAGGAGACGAGCCCCGCAGGGCAGGGATGTTCTCCTCGCTGAAAGTCAGGAACTACCGCCTGTTCTTCGCCGGTCAGGTCGTCTCCAACACCGGCACCTGGATGCAGCGCATCGCCCAGGACTGGCTGGTGCTCACCCTCACCGGCTCCTCGGCCGCCGTCGGCATCACCACGGCCCTGCAGTTCCTGCCGATGCTGCTGTTCGGCCTGTACGGCGGCGTCCTCGTCGACCGGCTGCGCAAACGCCCCACACTCCTGTTCACCCAGTCCGCGATGGCCCTCACCTCGCTGGCCCTGGCCGCCCTCACACTCACCGGCCACGTCCAGATCTGGCACGTCTACGTCGCCGCCTTCGTCACCGGTCTGGCCACGGTGGTCGACAACCCCGCCCGCCAGTCCTTCGTCGCGGAACTCGTCGGCCCCGGCCAGCTGCAGAACGCGGTCAGCCTGAACTCCGCGAACTTCCAGTCCGCCCGGCTGGTCGGCCCCGCCGTCGCGGGCGTGCTGATCACCGGCGTCGGCACGGGCTGGGCGTTCTTCCTCAACGGCGTGTCCTTCGTCGCGCCGATCGCCGGCCTGCTGATGATGCGGGCCCGCGAACTGCACGCCGTCACGCCGTCCCCGCGCGGCAAGGGGCAGCTGCGGGAGGGGCTGCGCTATGTCGCGGGCCGGCCCGAGCTGCTCTGGCCGATCGTCCTGGTGGGGTTCATCGGCACCTTCTCCTTCAACTTCCCCGTCTACCTCTCGGCCTTCGCCGACGACGTGTTCGACGGCGGCGCGGGCGCGTACAGCCTGTTCAACACGCTGATGGCGGTCGGCTCGGTGACCGGCGCCCTGCTCGCCGCCCGACGCGGCACGGCCCGTCTGCGGCTGCTGATCCTGGCCGCGCTGGCCTTCGGCGGACTCGAGATCGTCGCCGCCGGGGCACCCTCCCTGTGGCTGTTCGCCCTGCTCATGGTCCCGATCGGCCTGGTCGCGATGACGGTCAACGTCACCACCAACACCAGCATCCAGATGGCCACCGACCCGGCCGTACGCGGTCGCGTCATGGCCCTGTACATGATGGTCTTCCTCGGCGGCGCACCCGTCGGCGCCCCGATCGTCGGCTGGATCACCGACACCCACGGCGCCCGCGCCGGTCTCGCGGTGGGCGGTGCGATCGCGGCCCTCGCCGCCGCCGTGATCGGCCTGATCCTGGCCCGCGTCGGCAACCTCCGCCTGGCGGTCGGCTGGCACGGCGGGCATCCCCGGATGCGGTTCGTGCCGCGGGAACGGCAGGAGGCGCTGACGCCGGTGGGATGACGGCGCGGCCGGGAGGGGCGGTCAGTCGCGGGGGAAGTCGTCGGTCCTGAGGACGGGACCGACGGCCGTCCGGGTCAGGTCGATCTCCTCGCCGAAGCCGAAGCCGAAGCCGAAGCCGAAGCCGAAGCCGAAGCCGAAGGTGACGTCGACGTGGTACTTCCCGTCCTTCGGCTGCAGGTGCAGGTGCAGGTGCCACTCGCCGGTGTACGGGTCCACGATCAGGTACACCGGTACGCCGGCGGCGGCGTAGGCATCCTTCCTCGGGCCGTAGTCGTTGCTCGCGGTGTCCTTGGAGATCACCTCGGCGATGAACTCGACGTCCCCGTGACGCCAGCGGCCCCTGACGCCCTGCCTGGCGCCGTCCGCGAGGGCCACCACGTCGGACGCGAACCCGTTGAGGCGCCCCGGGCAGTCCATGCGGATGCCGGATTTGACGTGCTTGCGCGGGTACTTGGCGCGCAGTTGCTCAATGATGTCCAGGATGATGTCCCAGCGGGTGTTCCGCTGCGGCGCCATGAAGATGTGCCCCCCGACGATCTCGGTCCTGTATCCCTCGGGGACGGGCATCTTCTCCAGTCACTCGAACATCGTGTCGAGCGTGAGGTCGCCGGTGCTTTCGGCCATCCCGATCCTGTCTGCGAGGACGGTCATCGTGGCGCTCCTCCCCGGCTGCGCTCCGGACGAGTGCGGCCGCGCGGTACAACGATGCGCACGGTGACCAGGACACGCGCGGGCGTACACGCGTTCCACCGGGAGACTGGACGCATGAGACTCTTCGCCGCCCTGCTGCCACCCGACGACGTGTCCCGTGAGCTCGCCGCCGAGGTCGAGGCGTTGCGAGGGCTGCCCGGCGCCGAGGGGCTGCGCTGGACCGGCCGTCCCGGCCGGCCCCGCGGCGGAGCCGCTGACTGGCACTTCACGCTCGCCTTCTACGGCGAGGTCGACGACGATCTCGTGCCCGGGCTGACGGCGCGCCTGGAACGGGCGGCGGCGCGGACCGAACCGTTCGAGCTGGCGCTGAGCGGTGGCGGCCACTTCGGGCACGGGAGGGCGGTGTGGGCCGGGGCGGACGGTGACCTGCGGACCCTGCGCCTGCTCGCCGAGCGCGCCGAGGCGGCGGGGCGGAAGGCGGGCGTCGAGATGGAGGAGCACCGCCGCTACAAGGCCCACCTGACGCTGGCCCGCAGCCGGACCGGTGTCGACGTACGGCCGTACCTCGCGGCGCTCGCCGGGTTCCGGAGCCGTTCCTGGACCGTGGGCGAGGCGGCGCTGGTGCGCAGCCACCTGCCGAGCTCGGGCGTACCGGGGGAGCAGCCCCGTTACGAGGTGGTCGCGCGCTGCCCGCTCGGGCCGGCCGGTTAGGCTCGACGGCGTGGACCCGAAAACCCGGAACCGGATCATGGCCGGTGCGCTCGTACTGATGTTCTTCGTGGTGGCGCTGGCGTGGGCGCGCGGGGGGGGGGGCCCGGCCCCCCCCCCCCGCCCCCCCCCCGGGGACGGCCGCCCGCCCAACCGGCGGAGGCCGCCCGGGGCGGGGCCCGGGCGGGGCCCGAATAAGC